>JBIKTT010000214.1:0-4938 GCA_044347925.1 Phycisphaerales bacterium | reverse complement strand
GAGGGGTTCCCGGCGGTGGTCGTTGCGGACCGTTTCGATGACGAATCTGTCAATTTCGTCTGGTGCGACTCGCGTTCGGACAGCCGTCGCGCGGTCCAGCATCTGATCGATCTGGGCCACCGCAGGATCGCCCTGGGCGTGCACCGGGTCCCGGACACGGACCACCATGAGCGTCGCGCCGGGTATCGCGAAGCGCTCAAGGAAGCCGGGATCGCCGAGGATCCGTCGATCATGGTCGACATCTGCGGCGATATGGAGGGTGGAGCCGCGTACATCTCGCGTCTTCTGAGCTTGCCCGTGCCGCCGACGGCGGTGTACTTCTCGGACCCTCTCGCGACCGTCGGTGCTCTGCGTCGCTGCTTGGAACTCGGCCTGAGCGTGCCGCGGGACCTGTCGATCATCGGCTTTGACGACAGCGACATCCGCAAGCACACTTTTCCGCAGTATTCCGCGGTGGTTCAGGACGCGGAAATGGTCGGTTTTGAAGCGGCTCGCTGGCTTTCGCGGCGTCTGGCTCATCCAGAGGATCCGCAGTGGCGAAACCTGCGGATGGAGCGGTCGACGTTTCTCGAAATCAACAAGACGACGGGCCGTCCGCCGGTGGAGCCGGTCCGGGTGCTTCCGGACGGGACGCGTGTGGCGGTCAAGGTGTAAGGGAAGTGGTCGTGGGTCGTGATTCGGAACAGTGAGTGTGCCTCGGGTGCGTTTCCCTGCGGCGGTGAAGAAACTGGAGTGCACATGGTTCTTGCAAAGTCGAGGTCTCGTTGGACGGGCTTCACGCTGATTGAACTTCTGGTGGTCATCGCGATCATCGCGCTGCTCATCGGCCTGCTGCTCCCCGCGCTGGGCAAAGCCCGCGACGCGGGCCGTCAGGCGGTGTGCCTTTCGAACGTGAAGCAGATGGGCATGGCGGCGACTCTGTATGCCGCGGACAACAAGGAACGCGTGTGGATCGCGAAGGTCGACTTCGTCAACGGCCAGCAGGTCTATCGCCCTGATCCCGGCCGCATGTCCGGTCCGACAGGCAACTACACGGCGTGGGCGCGGCTTCCCGATCCGGCGAACCCCGGCCGCGCGCTGCCGGGTCTCGCGTACCAGTATCTCGATCTTGCGGGCAAAGCCGGCGAGTGTCCGGCGAACAAGCGTCGCTCGGCGGACGGTCAGGATCGGAGCACCACGAGCCTGACGACCGAGATCGACTTTGACTACACGTTCATGAGCGTGATGGCCGGGGCCCGCCTGGGCACCGACACCAAGATGGCGTATCTCAAGGATCCGGCTCCGTTCTTCAGCGGGCTGCCGCCTCTGGGCATCACCCACGACACCTCGCAGGACCGTCTTCAGATCCTGCAGTCGCCGGTGCTCTTCATCGAGGAGAACACCTGGCTCTTCAATTCGGACGTGCCCGACGGCCTCTTTGCGTCGTCGGACCAGATCTCAACGCGTCACTCCCAGACGGGCAATCTCGCTTATCTGGATGGCGGCGCGGGCGCGATCAAGCCCCCGCGTGCGGGCGAGGAGAAGACCGCGGAAGCCGGCGATCTGTACGCCAAGCACTTCTACGCGTGGACGAACCGCGAATGGCTCCGCGTGGAGGGGCCGAGCGAGGGCAACGGCAGGCCGTTCGGGTGGTTCAACAACCCCACCCGCGGTCCGTTCTGATCGTGAGGGGTGGGCCAAATGTCGGGTGAAGTCGCGCGGCCTGATGTCCGGTCGTGCGTGAATTCGGAGTGAATGAAGGAGAATCATCAGATGAAGAGGATCTTTGGAATCGCCCTTGCGGCGACGGGCCTTTTGGCCTCGACGGCGAGCGCTCAGAACGCGCTCTTGAACGGCGGGTTTGAAGAGAAGTGCACCCCGGCGGCGGGCTGGACGGCCTTCGGCAACGTCACGAACATCAACTTCTACACGACCTCCGGGGCGCGTTCGATCAAGATGTTCGGGCCCTTCAACGCCCCGCTTGGCTACAGCGGCATCTTCCAGGATCGCCCTGCGTCCCCCGGCCAGGTGTACACGGGCTCGGCGTTCGTCTTCAGCCCCTGCTGGGACCGCCTGCGGCCCGACGGAACGCGCGCCCTCGTCGATGTGAGCTTCATCGACGCGAACGGCAACGTGATCAATGACCCGCAGACGAACATCTCGCCGCGCGTCACCGAGTCGACCGCTCCGGGCGGCAACGCCGGGTGTGACATCGGCTTCTCCGAGCCCCTCGCGGTTCTGCTGACGACGACCCCCGCGGTCGCGCCGGCCGGCACCGTGGCGGTCCGCATCCAGCTCCTCGTCGAGCAGGAAAACTACATCGGCGGCGCGGCGTGGTGGGATGACGCTTCGCTTGAGCTTTCGAGCAACCCCGGCGTGAACGTGCTCGAGAACTCGAGCTTTGAGCAGGCTCCCGCCAACTGCTTCGGCAGCAACTTCGTGGGCTGGGTCAACTTCGGCAACGGTTCGGACACCCCCGGCCTCAACGCCCGCACGGGCAACGAAGCCGCGAAGCTCTTCGGCGGCTTCAACGGCAACCCCGCTTACAGCGGCTGGTTCCAGGACGTCGCGGCGACCCCGGGCAGCTCGTGGATCGCTCGCGGCTGGGGCCGTTCCTGGGTGAACGACTCCCTGCAGCCGGGCAACAACGTCTTCCTCCAGCTTGAGTTCTACGACGAGTTCGGCAACAACCTGATCGGGCCCGTGGGCCTGAGCGAGTCGATCCCGACGCCGGGCGACGACACCTACCGGTTCTACGAGACCGGCCTCGCGGTCGCCCCGCCCGATACGGCGAAGGTCCGCCTCGTCATCATCCAGGTCCAGAGCAACTTCGCGGGTGGCGCGACCTGGTGGGACGACATGGAACTGACCAACGGTTGCGCCGCGGACTTCAACGGCGACAACTTCCTCGACTTCTTCGATTACGATGATTACGTCAACTGCTTCGAGACCGGCAACTGCCCCCCGGGCAAGACCGCCGACTTCAACGGTGACGCCTTCGTCGACTTCTTCGACTACGACGACTACGTCGAAGCCTTCGAGACCGGCTGCTGAACGCTTGAGCGGCACGCAAGCCGCTTGATGTCAACAACGGCGCCCCGGGGATTCGCGTCCCCGGGGCGCTTTCGCGGAAGTCGCCGGGCCAAAGCCCGGTTCAATGTGGAGCCGCATGGATCGTCGGCAGCGTCAATCAGGAGCCTGGAGCGAAGCGCGTGGGACTTCGCGGGTTCGCTCGCGGGGTTCGGCGCTCGGTTCGCGGACCTTGGCGCTCATGGCCCTGCTCGCCTGCTCCACCCTCCTCATCGCGGCGCTGCGGGCGGGCGAAGCTTCGAGCGGCCGCACGTTCTGGCTTTTCGCCGGCGCCCACCACCGCATGTACGTTCCGATCATGGAGTCGTGGAACGCGAAAGCGGGTTCCGACGCTTCGATCGATCGGGTCGAGATGAAGCTCCTGAGCTACAACGCTCTTGAGCGGCGGATGCTCTCCTCCTTCTACACCGGGACGCCCTCGGCCGATCTGATCGAGGTCGAGCGGAAGATCGCGGGCAACGCCTTCAAGGGCCCGCTCGAACGCGTGGGGTTCGTCGATCTGACCGATCGCCTCAAGCGGGAAGGCCTGCTCAACGAGATCAACGCTCCGAGTTTCGGCCCTTGGACCAGCCGCGGGCGGATCTTCGGGCTGCCCCACGACGTCCACCCTGTCATGCTCGGGTATCGGGCCGATCTCGTCGACGCCGCGGGCATCGATGTTTCGCAGATTGAGACGTGGGACGACTTCATCCGCCTGCTCAAGCCGCTCCAGAAAGACCTCGACGGTGACGGCACCTTGGACCGGTTCCTCATCAACATGTGGCCCAACAACGCAGACCACCTCGAGGTGCTCATCCTGCAAGCCGGCGGAGCGTTCTTCGATGATCAGGACCGGTGCGTCATCGCGAGCGACATCAACGCCGAAGTGCTCGCCACCGTCGCGTGGTGGTGCGTCGGGCCCGACCCGGTCGCGGCGGACGCGCCCAACTTCTCGCTGGCCGGCAATCAGAAGAAAGCCGACGGCTACGTCGTGTCGAGCCTCTTCCCCGATTGGATGTGCGACATCTGGCGGAACGAGATCCCGTCGCTTTCGGGCAAGCTCAAGATGATGCCGATCCCGGCGTGGCGCAAGGGCGGCCTCCGCACCAGCGTCTGGGGCGGCACGATGATCGGCATCCCCCGGGCTGCGGTCGACGGACCTACCGGCGAGGAGGACTTTGAGCGTCTTTGGGCTTTCGCCAAGCACCTGTACCTGTCGAAAGAGCTCGCCGGCGCCCTCTGGCGGAGCGGCAGCATCATCACCCCCGTCCGGGCCCACTGGTCCGATCCGGTGTACGACGAGCCGCAAGCGTACTTCAGCGGGCAGGCGACGGGTCGCATGTATATCGAGCAGGCTCCCTTCATCCCCGCCCGATCGAGCAGCCCGTACAACACGATCGCGATGCAGCGCACCCAGACCGCCCTCGAGGACCTCGCCAAGGAGGTCGCTCGCGACAAGACCATGTCCCGCGAAGCGGTGCAGGCCCGTGCCAAGGAACTGCTCCAGATCGCGCAGCGGTACGTCGAGGGGCAGATCGAGCGGAACGTGTTCCTGTCCGAATCCGTCGCGGAGGCAAGCCGATGAGCGCCCGCGCCGTGGAAACCCCGATGCTCGCGCCCAAGTGGCAGCCGCGATGGGCGCCTTGGCTCTTCCTTTCGCCCTTTCTCCTCATCTTCGTGGTGTTCACCGCGTATCCGCTGGTGCGGTCGCTGGTGCTCTCCCTTGAGCAGACTTGGGGCCCGGGCGAGTCGCGGTTCGTCGGCGCGGCGAACTACAAGTGGCTCCTGACCGACCGGCTGTTCTACAAGGCCCTGTCGAACACTGTGCTTTACACCCTGGGTTCGCTTTTCATCCAGCTTCCGCTGGCCCTGCTTCTGGCGCTGGTGCTT
>JBIKTT010000213.1:0-4943 GCA_044347925.1 Phycisphaerales bacterium | reverse complement strand
CCCCCGACCCCCACCTTCACCCCGGCCTTCTTCCCCAGGCCGCTCCAAACACGCCTCCGACGTCCGAAAACGCCCCGCGTGCGATGACGCGGTTTCGCCACACGACCCCCTCCCATTTTGATCCCGCCGCCCCGTTCGTCCGATGGGATGTCTGTCGGCATCACGCTTTGTCGCGTGATGGCCGACAGGCTCTTCTCCCAAGGAGCGTTCGCGTGGCTTCCAAACCCAATCCCAGCCCCCGCCCGTCCATCAACCCCGACCGCCTCTGCGATGCGTCGGTTGTCTGCCTCAAAGCGGCCGCGGAAGCCAGCGAGCTCACGGGCGACACCTTCCCCTTCCCGCTCGACCTCTGGGACACCGATCTGGGCGAACGCCACTACCGCGGCTTCCTCAAGATCGAGATCGCGGAAGCCTCGCGCTTCCTCGTCCGCCTCGGCTACATCGCCAAAGCCGCCTGATCGCTACCGCTTGGACTTGCTCTTGGCAATCGCGTTCGCGACCGCCAAAAGCACCAGCGCCCCGATCGTCGCGGTGATGATCTTGGCAAGCAGCGACTTGGCGTCAAACCCGAGCACGCCCACGAGGAAGTGCCCGATCACGCTCCCCACCACGCCGATCACCATGTTGCCGATCACGCCGTACCCGCCCCCGCCGCGGATCAGCCCCGCGAGCCACCCGGCGATCAGCCCGATCAACAGCGCGTAAACCAGGTCCATCAAGCCTCCCTGCTTCCAAAGCCGTCGCACGAATCCGACACGCTTGCGGCTATCCTGTCCGCATGCTCCGCCGGACGTGCTCCATCATTCTTGGCTCCCTCCTCGCGCTGTGTCTCGCCGCCTGCTCAAGCTCGCCGCGTCTGGGCGACCGCCTCGAGCGCCGCGGAGACGAGATCGTGATCGCCGGCCAGTACTTCCACACCGGCGCCCCGGTCATCCTCTGGACCGATCCCGGCGGCTACGACGCCTACCGCGTGGAGCGCCGATTCGCCGAGTTCAGCCAGTCCGACTGGGACACGACGCTCAAGGAGTGGCAAGCCAGGAACGACGGCCGAGTCCTCACCCCCAACCGCTATGGCCTCCGCAACGTCGGCCTCTCCGACGAAGAGCGCGAAGCCGTCCGCGGCGGCGGCTGGTCCCTCGCCCAGCTCCAGGAACACCTCGACCAGTTCGTCCTCCACTACGACGTCTGCGGCACCTCCAAGCAGTGCTTCAACATCCTGCACGACCATCGCGGCCTGTCCATCCACTTCATGATCGACGTCGACGGCACGATCTACCAGACCCTCGACCTCAAGGAACGTGCCCGCCACGCCACCATCGCCAACGACCGCTCCGTCGGCGTCGAAATCGCCAACATGGGCGCGTACACCGCCAAGCAGGCAAGCACGCTCGACGCGTGGTACGCGAAGGACGCCGAGGGCCAGACCTTCCTCACCTTCCCGCCGCGCTTCGGCGATGGCGGCCTGCGTGTCAAAGGCCTCACGCTCCGCCCCGCTCGCAACGAGCCCATCACCGGCGAGGTGCAAGGCTTGACGCTCACGATGTACGACCTCACGCCGCAGCAGTACGAGAGCCTCGCCCGCCTCTCGGCGACCCTCTGCACCGTCCTGCCCAGGATCACCCCCGACTACCCGCGAAACCCGGATGGCTCGCTCATCACCAAGGTCCTCCCCGAACCCGAGTTCAAAGCCTTCTCCGGCATCCTCGGCCACTACCACATCCAAGCCAACAAGCAGGACCCCGGACCGGCTCTCAACTGGGACTGGCTGATCGACGAGACCAAACGGCTCATGCGAGAAAGACCAAACAGCCTGGCAAGTCCATGACGCCCGTACGCGGCACCCGGTGTCCACCGTCGAAGCGACCGGTCAGAAGTCCCGACCAGCAAGCCCGTGCCGCGTCGACATGACCGGGAACGGGATCGCACCGTACGGACGATTCACCGGCGCATCGCCCGGCGGGTTCAGAATATCGAGCGTGCCTGCGGAGCCGTCGGCCCTCCCGACCGCAAACAGCTTTGGTCCCTCAGGACCAGGCTTGTTCAGGTAGTCGCCGCTATCGGCGTCGAACACGAGCCCCTTGCTCGAAGGAAACCGCACATCACTCAAGAGCGATCCTCGGATGAGAGTCTCGTCGATCGGAGCGTCATCGGCATCCCAATACTGTGCATAGGCCGAACACCCGTGAGTGAGGAAAAAGCCCGTGGTGAAAACATTCGCCGGGTATCCGCTGATCTCGTCCGATTCTCGGTTACTGTCCGTAGAGATGGACTTCCGGCTTGAAAGGTGAGCCGGGTAAAGCAGCGACAACCATACCCTCGAGTTCGCACGGAAGAACGAAAGTCGACCCTCCGCATTTGAAAGAAGATCGTATCCATTGACGACCAGTGGTCCCATTGGGTTGCCGACGGTCCCGATGAATGGCAACGCATCCTTGAAATCGGCACCGTAGGTGTTGATCGCAGCGACGAGCTGTTGATGTGTTGCAAAGCTCATCGTGGTCTTGCCTTGTTTGCGAGTCTTTGACAACGTGGGCAATGCAATAGCGACCAAGACTGCGATGATCGCGATCACGACGAGCGTTTCTACAAGCGTGAAGCCGGCCGTCGCCGTCCGATGCGATGGGGACTCCTTGACCAGACCCTTCTGTGGCCCAGAAAAGACTCGCGAGGACAGAATAAGCCACCCATTGACCAACAAGAGCGCAGCATTTCTGAGAAGACCTATTGTCGTGTCCTCGTTCGGCCCCATCGACGACTTCGCAAAGCCGAAGCATCCGCACGAGGCACCGGACGGATTCACCTTCAGCACGATCAACGCACCGGTAAAGACCGTAATCGTCAGAAAGGAGAGGATCAGCATCCGGCGAAGATCGAGACGCATCATCAACATGCTCCCGAGTGTCACCTCCCAGACGACCAAGACGAACGACAATCCGGAAGCGACCGTGCGTCCGGTTCCACTCAAGTGCTCCACAACAGACGTGAACTGTTCCAACGCGATCGACTTCGTCAGCGCGGCCAGCAGGAACACAAATCCCAGCAGAGACACCAAGATGATGGAGAGCGGGTCGTGCCCCAACCGCGTGCTTCCTGCCTTCATCTCAATACTCCAATGCTGTCACGCGTGACATATCCGCGTTGTAGTCACAGATGCTGTCGAGCATCCATCTGTTCGCCACCCTGTCCCAGTAGAACGAATGAATCCTTGGACGCCGAGAGCCGTCAGCAAACTCGCAGATCATTCCGACTTCGGCCCACGTGAGTGAGCGGTCACGCTTCAGAACATCTCGCGAGGATCTCGGCGGCTCCCACCAGTTCCGCATCGTCCCGCTCGTCTTTCCGTGCCACACACTCGATGGAAGTTCGCCCGAAACAAACGGCCTTGGTTGGCTAGGACTCGTGACCGTGCCCACGGCGATCGCCAAGCCGGACCTCTGCTGCGCAAGACCTACCGGCCGACTGACGCCGCCACCAAGCGTGAGACCTACGTCAAAGAACGTCCGAAAGATGCTCTCCACATCCTTCTCGCTTGCAGGCGGACTTCCGACAATCTCGGTATAGTCCTTCCCAACACCCCACTGCGAATTCATGGTCGCGTACGACTTCAGGCTGTAGCCGCGCTCTCGCCTCCATGCGATGTACTTCTCTGCATCCGGTTCCATGTACCGACGTTCGAAGAACGACGCAAACTCATCAAGAAGTGCCGCGGTCGTGCCCGCGCCGGGTGGCATTTCACTCGGCATGACCATCGTCGTTTCAAGATGCTGACGAAATGAAGCCCTGCTGAACTCGGCAACCGGCCGCATCGGAATCCGTCGAAATTCTACCGTTGCGACCCTGATCAAGTCTTCCGAAGTCACCACCGAACGCTCTGGCCCCCACCACCGACGTGAGGCGTATACACCCAAAGCGATGACCATCGCCACCACAACGGCAACCCTCGCAGATTTCATCATGGCTCGCACAACCTATGGGTGCTGTTCTCGCACTTTCCAGGCGAAACGCGTGCACAAGCGTAAACCGCTCCGGCGCAGGCACCCGAGCAAGTCCGGTCGATCAACGTCTCCGTCGCACACGCCACCGACGCGAACGCGACCAATCCCGCCACGCCCGCGATCCAACGGCCGACTCGGTTTGCGACATTGAGTTTCGACATGTGAATCTCCCAAACCGAGGCTAAGGAGGGGTGGCGGGCCGATCAAGCGTGCCTTCTCGAAAAGCCTAACCATGAGGTGGCATGCTTTTGTGCCGCCCCAGCGGTCCCTGACCGACCGAAGTTTACACGACCACCGCTCGGCGCACCTCCTCAAGCTTGCGAGCGATCCAGCCGTACGCCACCGCGACGCCGAGCATCAGCACGCCGACCGCGAGGAAGCTCACCGCTCGCCAGAGCAGCGACACGCCCATCAGGTCGATCACGAGCACCTTCGCGGCGACCACCCCAAGCAGCGCCAGACCCGCCAGACGCGCCGGCTTGTACCCGCGAACGAACCCGAACGCGACCGCGAGCGTGCCATACACGGCCCACCACACCGAGAGCGTCGCGCGATGCGCCGTCGGATCCGCGAACACACGCGTGGCCATCCGGTGCGACTCGTACGACATCGGCACGAACGTCAGAATCACGAACGATCCCATCGCCAGAGCGGTCAGCACGTCGATCCAGGGGTGGCGGGGCGCCCGCGAACGCAAACGCCCCGCCACCGCCAATCCCAGAACCCCCACCACGACCGACGCCACCGTCGTCCCCATCACCACCGTGTCCCCATTTAGGTCGCGGTGAATCGCCGACGGACCGGACCCGAAGACCACCGTCAAAGCTCCAAACCACACCGCGCCCGCCGCCCACGCCGCGCCCGACCCCGGCTTGAAGAAATCCCACGCGAGGAAGCACGCCGCAAGCACCGCCCACACCGTCGCGATGCTCGCGCCCTGAGCGTTCA
>JBIKTT010000212.1:0-4949 GCA_044347925.1 Phycisphaerales bacterium | reverse complement strand
CACGTTCACACTCCGTTCGGGCAAGACCTCCAACTACTACCTCGACAAGTACCTCTTCTCGACCCGCCCCGAGCTTCTTCGGCAGCTCGCCCCGCTCTTTGCAAGCCGGATCAAGTCCATGGAGACCGCGGCGGGCCTCAAAGCCGCCCGCTTGGCCGGGGCCGAACTCGGCGGCATCCCGCTCGTCACCGCCGCCAGCATGGAGACGGGCCTCCCCTGCCTCTTCATCCGCAACAAGAAGAAGGACTACGGCACCGCCAAGCAGCTCGAAGGCCTCGTCACCCCCGGCGACGGCGTGATCCTCCTCGAAGACGTCGCGACCACCGGCGGCCAGGCTCTCGAAGCCGTCGCGTCCCTCCGGGAGTCGGGAGCCAAGGTCATCGGCGTGATCGCGACGATCGACCGCCTCGAAGGCGCCCGCGAGAACATCGAGAAGGACGGCTTGCGGTTCGACTCGCTGTTCACGGTGAAGGATCTGGGCGTGGCGTGAGTGCCGTCTAGGCTTTCACGCGTTTGTACATGTCGATGTTCTCGAACTCCCCGCCCTCGGGCTGCTTGAGAGCCCGCGGCAGACGGCCGAACTCGACGAACCCGTGCCTCAGGTAGAGTTTGCGAGCCGGCTCGTTGACCGCGAAGACCCCGAGCGTCACAATCTCGATCGTCGGGTGCGCCGTCGCCCATTCGAGCGCCGCCCGCATGAGCGCATCGCCCACGCCGCGGCCGCGCCACGCTTCGGCGATCCCCATGCCGAGCAGAGCTTGGTGGGCGATCTTCCGCTTGGTGTGGCCGGCAAGGTCGAGCGACCCGACGATCTCGTCACCGTGCTCCGCATTGAGGAACACCGCCACCGGCGACTCAAGCCGCTCGCGCAGGAACCTTGCTTCCTGCTCCCCGGTCATCGTGAACTCATCCGGCACGGTGAGCACATACGGCGAGGTGCGGTACATCTCGCGTGCGAAAGCAAGCTGCGCTGCAGCCCGCTCGGGCCGCGCCGAGCGCACGACGACCGATCCGCCTTTGATCGGGAACTCTCTCGGTTCAAAGCTCGTCACGCTTACTTCTCGGGCGCCGCCGCGGCGGACTTGTTCCCGATCGTCCGCTGCATGAACGACTCGACCTGCTTGGCGAAGAGGAGCCGGTTGTCGAGCTTGGCGAACCCGTGGCCCTCATCGGGGAAGACCAGGAGCTGCGGCATGAGTTCGGGCTTCTTCTCGGCGAAAGCTTTGTCCTTGAGCGCGACGGCGAGCTGCATCGCTTCCTCGACGGGGACGCGCGGGTCGTTGAACCCGTGAGCGATGAACATCGGGACGCGGAGGAACTCGGTCTTGTTGATGCTCGAGACGCTCATGAGGAAATCGGGATCGGTGAGCGGGCCGTACTCGGCTTCGCGGAGCTTGCGGCGGTAGCCGCTCGTTTTCTCGAGGAAGGTCTTGAGGTTGACGATGCCGACGATGTTGACGCCCGCGCCGAAGTACGGCTGGCGCTTGGCTTGCTCGGCCGCTCTCGTGTCCTCGACGAGGCACGCGACGGACATGAACCCGCCGTAGCTGCCGCCGTAGGTGGTGATCTTGCCGGGGACCGCGTACCCGTTGTCAACGAGCCACTTCGCGGCTTCCACGCCGTCCTTCACGCTGTCCCAGCGCTTCTTGTAATCGTCCATCATGTGGAAGTCGCGGCCGTAGCCGGTGGACCCGCGGACGTTGGGCAGCATGATGCCGAACCCGCGCGAGAGGAAGTACTGCGACTGGGCGCTGAACGTCGGGCGGTGCTGGCCTTCGGGGCCGCCGTGGTAAAGGCAGATGAAGGGGATCGGCTTCTTCGCGGCTTTGTCGTACCCGGGCGGGAAGAAGACAAACGCGGGGATCTCGACGCCGTCAAAGCTCTTGTACTTCACCAGGTCGGGAAGCGGGAAGCTCGAAAGGTCGATCCCCTGCGTGTCGGCGAAGGTCAGCGGCTTGGTCTCGGGCTTGCCATCGGCACCCCAGGTCGTCTCGTACGCCAAGCCCGGCGTCTGGGCGTTGTTGAGGGTCCAGACCATCGTGCGGCCGCGGAACGTCCCGCCGCCGCCCACAACGCCGCGGGCCGTCTCGGGCATCGCGAGCGGGGTCATGCCGGCGGCTTCGAACACGCGGGCCACGCCGTACCCGTCCTCGTTGGTCACGGCGACCAGAAGCGTCTTCTCGTTGTTGAAGCCCGCGCCGTCGAGTTCGTACTTGTCCAGCGACGGGATCGGGCTCGTCACCGCGCCGGTCTTGAGATCCTTGCGGTAAAGCCGGACCATTCCGTCCTTCGCGTCCGACGTGAGGAGAACCGCTTCCTCGCCCGGCAGGTAGCCGACGACCTCGCAGTTGGCCGTGCTCCCTTCGGGCTTGATCGTGATCTCGGTCGTCTTGCCGGTGGCGATGTCAAGCTCAAAGACCTGCGTGTCCGAAGCGGACTGGAACTTGGAGACGAGCGCCCGCGTGCGGTCCTTGGTCACATCGCCGCAGGACCACGAACCCTCGCGGCCGAGGATCTTCTGGGCTTCACCCTTTTTGAAATCCCACAGGTACAGGTGGAAGTCATTGGGGCTGTCCTGGTTGCCGGAATAGACGAACCCCGAGCCGTCATCGAGCCAGGTCGTGATCGAGTACTGCACGCGCGGGTCTTTGGTGATGTCGGTGATCTTGCCCGTCGCGATGTCCATCGCCGCGATCTGGAAGTTCTCGTTGCCGCCCACCGCGTGGGTGATAAGAAGCGTCTTGCCGTCAGGGCTCATCGAGGTGCCGCTGACGCCGTCCGCGTACGACGTGAGCTTGGTCATCGTCGCTTTGCCGGGGGAGTAGTCACGCCCGCCGGTCGCGGTCGCCGCGGGAACGACCTTGAAGACCTGGGTGATACCGTCGGCGAGGTCGCGGACGTAGAGGGTGCCGTCGGTGCCGAGTGTCGCGCCCTGCGGAGCCCGGACGCGGAGGAACTGGTCGATGGTGGCTTGACTGAGAGGTTGGCTGAGCGGCTGGGCCTGCTTGACCTCGGCCGCTTTCGGAGCGGTCGCCGACTGGGCGTGGGCGACGCCGACCGCGGCACCGCTGACGAGGGCGATGAGGAACGCGGACAGACAGACCGGCAGAATCTTTCGCTGGCGCATGGGCGTCTCCGTCAAGCGTGCAACGCTCCGAACGACCGTTCGACGAGCACGAGCTACATGATAGATCAGGGTGTACCGGCGGACCCTGCCCCCGGTGGCAAGGACTGCGTCCGGGTGGCGGCGCTCTCCCGAGCGGGACGACTCAGAGAATTCCCAGGGAGAACACGAGGAACGCGACACAGACGACCCCGGCGGTGATCATGACCCAGACCGGCACCCCGCGGGCTGCTTCCGTGTCGGGGTCGCCGTCGGCCCGTTGGGCCCGGCCGCACTTGTGGCACCAGTCGGCTTCGTCGTAGATGTCGGCACCGCACCCGCGGCAGGGCACCGTGTCGCTCCCGAACCGCGCGATGTCCTCCGGGCTCGGATCCTCATCCGGTCTCAAAGGGGGCCCTTTTCTCGGTGTGCAACAACCCATGGTGAGATTGTATCACCGGAAGGCGGCTTCCCGAAGCGTCATTCGCCTTTGATCTTTTTCATCAGGGCCCCCTGCTGCTCCTCCGTCAGGTACGCCATGATGCCCAGCAGGACCTTGATCTTCTCGGATTCCGGAGCATCCTCCGCCAGCGACTCCATCTTCGAGAAGACGATGCCGTTGATCGTCTCGCGCTGTCGTTCGGAGAGCTTCAGGCCGTCGAGCAGATACGCGACGACAAACTCGCCCGACCGCTCGGCCCGCTGGAAAGCCTCCTCGAACTCCTTGCCGAAGATCTTGAGGGTCTCTTCGAGGCGGGCGCCGTAGACCTCGCCCTGGGTGAGCTGTGACCGAAGCTTGCCCGTCTTCTCCATCGCGACCATCGCCCAGTATTCGTTCATCTCACGGTCGAAAGCGGGCCTCGCGTGCTCGGGGAGGGCTTCGCGGACCAAACCGGTGAAGTCGCCGCGGATCCCGGTGGCTTCGAACTTCCCAAGCGCAACGAAGATCAAGCCGGCCGTTTCAAACTGGTTTCCGGCGGCACCCGCAAGGTTGAGCCTGTTGAGCAGGTCGATGTGGTCGAGGATGAACCTCTTGATCACCCGCCCGCGCTGCACGAAGAGCTTCTCGACCGCGGCGCGAGCTTCCGGCGCAAGGTCGAGCGTCTTCACGGCACGCTCCTCTGGCCGAAGGGTCTCGCGGCGGAACTCCCCCGCGAGGCTGAAAGAGCCCTTCCGCGTCTCGACCTTGGGGCCGGAGAGGGGCGACTCGGGCTGAACGACCAGCCCGGCCATTCCCGCCAACCCAGCCAACACCACCGCGGTTCCGACGATCATGGGAGCCATTCCGCAACCTCCTGATTCCGCGCCAACCCCGCTCCACACGCCGTTGTTCGACATTGGTGCGATCGACTTTCATGATAATCGACCCTGAAGGGAAACAGCACGAACACCGTGCGAACAGACCCGGTTCGGCACCCTCAGATGACATTCGCCGGCTTGGGCAGGTCCGCGGTGATTCGCTCGCGCGTCGGTTTGCTCCCAACCTCCGCGAGCGAGAAGAGCATCATGTCCTCATTCAGCACGGTTTGCAGGTGCACCGGCCGGCCCCACAGGAACCTCAGGTGCGCCAGCACCTCCACCGCTTTGGCGACCTCGACCTCAAGCCCGCTGAACCGGTGCGCGAGATAAAGCTCGCCGCGATTGCGGTAGTTGCCGTCCACGACGTACAGGAACGGCTGCCCCATGTTCGTGAGGTAGTGCAGGAGCGTCTGTTTGACCCGTTTGAAGTCGCGGCTGACGACCTTGACCTCGCCGGTTTCCGGATCGCGCTTCTGCTCGAACATCCGGTGCTTCTCGCAGAACTCCTCCGTGAGGAACTCGTCGATGAAGTTGACGTCGTTGTAGA
>JBIKTT010000007.1:0-15604 GCA_044347925.1 Phycisphaerales bacterium | reverse complement strand
GACGACGCTCTCGCCGACGCCCTGAAGAAGCGGGGCATCGAAATCGCGCGCCGGACCGTCGCCAAGTACCGCGACCAGCTCAGCATCCCACCCGCTCGCCTGCGGCGGACGTTCTGAAAGCGATCGCTTGCGCGATCGTCTCGGGGAGAACCTAACCTCCGCTCGTGGACGACGTGCTTCGACATCTGGCCCTCGGGCTGAAAGACTGCCTGACGACCGATCGATACCGAGTTTCAAGGCGACTCCGCCAGCTTCGCGACGACCTCGACCGCGGCCGGAAGATTCCCGAAGCCGAGATCGACAGGCTTTATCAGGCCGTCACCGAATGCCGCGAACGCGCCGCCAAGCACGTCGCCCGCCTGCCGCAGACCTCGTACCCGCCCGAACTTCCCGTCAGCCAGAAGCGCGAGGAGATCATCGCCGCCATCCGCGACCACCAGGTCGTCGTCGTCTGCGGCGAGACCGGAAGCGGCAAGACCACGCAGCTCCCCAAAATCTGCATCGATGCCGGCCGCGGCCGCACCGGCCTCATCGGCCACACCCAGCCGCGCCGCTTGGCCGCACGCTCGGTCGCCGCCCGCATCGCGGAGGAACTCGGCGTCGAGCTCGGCAACGCCGTCGGATACAAGGTCCGCTTCGGCGACAAGACCTCGCCCAACACGATCATCAAGCTCATGACCGACGGCATCCTGCTCACCGAGACGCAGCACGACCGCCCGCTCGCTCACTACGACACCATCATCATCGACGAAGCTCACGAACGCTCGCTCAACATCGACTTCCTGCTCGGCTACCTCAAACAGCTCCTCCCCAAGCGGCCCGATCTCAAGGTCATCATCACCTCGGCGACGATCGATCCCAAGCGGCTGAGCTTGCACTTCAGCAACGCTCCGATCATCGAAGTCTCGGGCCGCACCTACCCCGTCGAGATCCGCTACAAGCCGCTCACCCGCGGCGAGGACGAGGAAGACCTTCGCGTCGAAGACGGCCTCGTCCACGCGCTCGATGAGATCCACCGCGAGGGCGAGGGCGATGTGCTCGTGTTCCTCCCGGGCGAGCGTGAGATCCGCCAAGCCGCCGACCACCTCGCGGACCACTTTCCGCGCGGCGTCGAGGTCGTCCCGCTTTACGCCCGCCTCTCCAACCACGAACAGCACAAGATCTTCGAGCGCACCCGCCCCGGGTATCGCCGCATTGTTCTCGCGACCAACATCGCCGAGACGAGCCTGACCGTCCCGGGCATCCGATACGTCGTCGATTCCGGCTTTGGACGCATCAGCCGGTACAGCCCGTCGACCAAGGTGCAGCGGCTTCCGATCGAAGCGATCAGCAAAGCCTCCGCGAACCAGCGCTCCGGCCGCTGCGGACGTCTCGGCCCCGGCATCGCCATCCGCCTCTACGGCCACGACGACTTTCTCGGCCGCGCGGAATTCACCGACCCCGAGATCCTCCGTACCAACCTCGCGAGCGTCATCCTCCAGATGAAAGCCCTGCGCTTGGGCCGCATCGAGGACTTCCCGTTCATCGACGCTCCAGACGGCCGCATGGTCCGCGACGGGTACGAAACCCTTCACGAACTCGGTGCCATCACCGAGGACGGCGACATCACGCCTGTCGGCACCAAGCTCGCCAAGCTCCCCATCGACCCGCGGCTGGGCCGCATGCTCCTCGCCGCCGTGGATGAGAACGCCGTCCGCGAGCTTCTCGTCGTCACCGCCGCACTGGGCACGCAGGACCCGCGCGAACGCCCCATGGAAGCAGGCGACAAAGCCGACAAAGCCCACGAACAGTTCGAGGACCCCGAAAGCGACTTCATCGCTCTCCTCAATCTCTGGCGCGCGTTCCACGAGATGGAGGACAAGCTCACCGGCGGCAAGCTCCGCCGCTGGTGCAAGGACAACTTCGTCAGCTTCCTCAAAATGCGCGAGTGGATCAGCACCCACGACCAGCTCGCCCGACTCGCCGACGACCTGGGCCTCAAGGTCAACGCCAAGCCCGCCGAACGCGACAACGTCCACCGCGCGATCCTCGCCGGCCTGCTCTGCTCGATCGGCGTCAAGTCCGACAAGAAGGACGGGTACGGCTACGAAGGCTGCCGCGGCGTCAAGTTCTCGATCTTCCCGGGCTCGGGCCTCTTCCGCAAGGGGCCGCAGCACGTCATGGCAGGCGAACTGCTCCAGACGACCAAGCTTTACGCCCACGACGTCGCGAAGATCCGCCCCGAGTGGGTCGAACGCGTCGGAGCCCACCTCGTCAAGCGGCACTACTCCGAGCCGCACTACGACGAGAACCACATGATGGTCTACGCGTACGAACGCGTCACCATCTACGGCCTTGAGATCGTCTCCCGCCGCCGCGTGCACTTCGGACCCATCGACCCCGCTATCGCCCGCGAGATCTTCCTCCAGCACGCGATGGTCGAGGAGCAGTACATCAGCCCCGCGCCCTTCTGGACGCACAACAAGGAGCTCGTCGCCGAACTCCGCCACCTCTCGCAGAAAGCCCGCCAGAGCGACATCGCCGTCGACCCGCGCCTCATCTTCGACTTCTACGACAAGAAGCTCGGCCCCGGCGTCTTCTCCGGCGCGACCCTGGACCTCTGGCGCAAGCAGAACGAACGCGGCAACCCCAAGATCCTCTTCATGTCGCGGGCCGACCTCGAACCTCCCGCCGCTCGCGAAGTGACCAAGGAGAAGTTCCCCGACGCGCTCGAGAACTTCGGCACGCGCCTCAACCTCTCCTACCGGTTCGACCCCGGCAAGGAGGATGACGGAGTCACGATCACCGTGCCGCTCGAAACGCTCCACCAGGTGGATGAGACCCGGCTGGAATGGGGCGTGCCCGGCCTGTTGCCCCACAAAATCGCCGCGATGATCGAGGCGCTGCCCAAACAGCACCGAAAGGAACTGGGGTCCTCCGAAGCTCTCGGCAAGCAGATCGCCGGGCTTGTGACCTTCGGCAAAGGCTCGCTTCTGGACGCTGTCGCGTCCGCCGTGCGGGCCGAAGCCCAGGTCGACATCCCGCGCGACGCCTGGCGCGTTGAAAGCCTGCCCCGCCACCTCCGCGTCACGATCCGCGTCGTCGACGACAAGGGCGTCGTGCTCGGAAGCGACAAGGACCTCCACAAGCTGCTCGCCCAGTTCGGCGAACGCGCCCGCTCTCGCTTCATCGAAGCCGCCGGCAAAGAGCACCAGCGCGACCGCGTCACCGACTGGAACTTCGGCGCCCTGCCCGAACGCGTCGATCTCAAACGCGGCAAAGCCACCATCGCGGGCTTCCCCGCCCTCATCGACCACGGCACGCACGCAAGCCTCACCGTCCTGGACTCGCCCCACGCGGCCGCTCAGGCCAACCGCGCCGGCATCCGCCGTCTCTACATCATCGCGGCCAAGGATGAGCTCGAATGGGCGCTCCGCATCTTGCCGGACTTCAACCGTCTGGCGATGCTCTACGCCACGCTCGGCACACCGGCGCAGCTTCGGGACGAGGTCGCGAGCATCATCGCGGACCGTGTGTTCATGCAGGGCCCGTCGATTCCCCGGACGCGCGAGCAGTTCGTCGCGACCCTGAGAGCGCGGTGGGATGACGTCCGGAACGTCGCCCGCGAAGTGGCGAGCGTCGTGCAGCAGATTCTCACCGCGTATCAGCAGCTCGGACTGCGGCTGGGCGCGAAGGTTCCACCTGCGTGGCAGGCTTCGATCAACGATCTCAAGCTCCAACTTGTGCTTCTGATCCACCCCGGCGCCATGGCGGCGACGCCATGGGAACGCCTCAAGCACATGCCGCGGTACCTGTACGCCGCGATCAAGCGGCTTGACAAGCTCCAGATCGGAGCGGGCGGCGGGCCGGATCGGGACGGCCGGATCATGGCGGAGATGGCGACGCTCTGGCGGGACTATCTCGTCCGGCTTGACGCTCGCAACAAAACCGGGCGATCCGACCCCCTGCTGGAAGAGTTCAAGTGGCTTCTGGAAGAGCTCCGCGTGTCGCTTTTCGCGCAGGAGCTCGGCACGCCGATCACGGTCTCGGTCAAGCGTCTCGAGAAAGCCTGGGCCGACCTTCTGGCCGCAAGCCGGACGATGTAGCCCCGTCGGGGTACGCTCTTCGCATGGCGATCGACACCAGAAAAGCCCAGCGCCGCGCCGTGCGGTACAACACCGTGGATGAACTTCTCGCCGACGCGGAGCGCATCGCGAGGGCGGAGCGGGCGGGAACCCTCAAACGGACCGGGAACTGGAAGCCGGGCCAGATCTTCGGCCACCTCGCGGCGTGGACCGACCTCGCGTACGACGGGTATCCCGCGGACATGCCGCGGCCCCCGTGGCTGATCAAGATCCTCCTCAAGATGATGAAGGGCCGGTTCCTTCGCAAGGGCATGCCGACGGGCATCCGCATGCGGGGCGTGGAAGCCGGGACGAAGTTCATCGACGACCTGCCGCTTGATGAGGGACTTGCACGGCTTCGCAAGACCGCGACCCGCGTGCGGACGCAGAACCCGCTGCACGACAACCCGGTCTTCGGCCCGATGCCGCGGGAAGAGTGCGAGCTCATGTTCCTGCGGCACGCTGAACTTCACATGTCATTCCTGCACCCGTGAGCGTCAGCGGAAGTACACGTGCACGGGGTTGCCGGACTCGGTCCAAAGCCGGCGCTGGTAGCGGCGCCGAAGAGCCGTCAGGCGACGCTTCAGTCGGTCGTGATCCCAGCCGCACTCCGGACAGATGCCCGAGCCGAGGCCGACGGTGGGATACTCGCACTCGGGGCACTTGCCGGTTCGGCTCGCGGACGCGGCGAGCTCGACGGCGACGCGCTTCCGCTCGCGGGCCACGGCGGCGATCGTGAAGTACACCGCGCCCGCGACGACGGCGACCGCGCCGATCGCGACCGGCAACTGCCAGAGGACGAAGAACCCGCGCTGGGACTCTCCCGACGCCACCATGTCGAGCGTGATCGCTTCGAGAGACTCGTCATCGATCGTCGAGAGGCCAAGCCGCCAAAGCCAGGACGGCTTGAGTTCCGCACGCTTGCGCTCAAGATGGGGCCGGAGATAGTTCGAGACCGGTGGCGCGCCGCGGAAGACCTCTTCCGGTTTGCGGGCCGGGCCCGGAACGTTCGGCTCGACGACCGCGACCCATCGCTCGCGGACGTCGACGGTCCATGTCAGCGGCTTCCAAAGAGCGTTGACCTCGTACCCGATGTCGACTTCCCACGG
Source organism: Phycisphaerales bacterium (assembly GCA_044347925.1). Lineage (GTDB taxonomy): Bacteria > Planctomycetota > Phycisphaerae > Phycisphaerales > UBA1924 > UBA2396. The sequence continues at coordinate 10,392 of JBIKTT010000007.1, read as the reverse complement.
GTCGGCCGCTCCAAAGCCGGCAAGCGGGGTGGCGGAGGCCGGGAACGCCACCGTGACGTACCGACGCTTGGACGTGATCTCCGTCGACACCACGATGATCATCGCGATCGTCGGCACAAAAAGCGAAGCAAAGAGCGAGAACCGCGAAGCCCAGATCGGCGGATACGGGTGCCACAAAGCGTGCCGGACCCGCGCCCAACGGAGCCACCACGCGCGAACCTTCGGCGAAGCTGTGCTCGGACGCGGCAATCAACGCTGTCCCGCGAGGCGACGCACCGTCGCGTCGAACGTCCGCACCATGCCCGCGTGCACCCCGAGCACCACCGCCGTATAGATGCCGCCCGAAACCAGAGCGCCCACCGCAAGCGACACGCGAGCGGCTTCCAGACCGCCCCCGCCTCGGGTCGTTTCCGCCATCGCCGAATCGGGGTTCACGATCGCGTAGAAAAGCGTCACCGGCGACAGAGCGGCCAGCGCCGGCCCCACGCCCACAATGCTCTCGGCCGACTTGAACCCGCACAGGCCGACCGTCCCGGCGATCACCCCCACAACGCCGACCGTGCCCACCACGCTTGAGAGCGTCCCCTTGCTCTTCAGCGACCACTGCAAACCCACCATCACGCACCACGAGATGAACGGCAGGCACACCAGCGTCGCCAGCAGGAACCCTTCCGGAAGCACCAGCGGCTCGGGTGGTCGGCCCGTCACCGGCACCGTCGCTCCAGCCGAAAGCGTGTACGCCGAAGCCATCGCCAGCGTGCCGATGGGCACCATCAGAAGCGGCAGCAGGTACGCGACCAGCCCGCGAAGCTTGCCGTACAGGTAGCTCGACGGCGTGATCGTCGTCGTGAGAAGCAGATCCAGCGTGCCGTCCTCGCGCTCGCGACTGACCGCCGTGCTCGACATGTTGATCGCCACCAGCGCGATCACCGCGATCTCACCCCACACCGTCGCCATCAGCGCTTCGCGGAAGTTCACCGGAGTAAACGACTTGGTGTGAAGCAGCCAGACCAGAATCCCGCCGAAAGCAAGCCCCGCCGCGATGAACGCCCACCGCGCGATGATCCGTCCAAGCGTCGCGTTGCGGGCCGTCGACTCGCGCCACGCGATCGGATTGCTCCCCACCGGCCGCGGCGGACGGTGGTCCGCACCGACCGCGCCAAGCCCCAGAAGCCGGCGGTACCACGGCACGCCCGTCTCGCTCGTCAGCGCTCCAAGACCGCCCGCTCGTACCGTAAAGGTCGAACCCACCACCAAAACCAAGCTCAGCGCGAGGCTCCCCACGCACCACGCCGTCACCGGCGACTCCAGCATGAGCGCCCGCAAGCCTCCCCAACCCTGGATCGTCCCCGCTTCGGCCCGCGGGTACGTGCTCGGGTTCAGCAAGGCTTGCAGGGCCAGGAACGGGTTGATCGCCGTCATGATCGTGACGCCCTTGCCGCCCGAAGCACCCATGCCCGCCGAACGCATGTAGGAATCGATGCCCGCCGTGATCGCGATGTAGCTCACCACCGAGACGTAGAACGCAAAGACGCTCCGCGTGCCCGCCATCCGCGAGACCGCCAGCGCGATGGCGATCGCCCCCACCAGCACCGCGGCCGACCCCGAGACGAGGTAACTGGCGAAGATCGCCGACCCCGGCACCCCGCCGAAGAACTGCGTCAGCGCGAAGAGCGGCAGGCTCGCAAAGAGCAGCGCCAGGATAAAGAACAGGCGACCGAGCAGATTGCCGATCACGATCTGCGTGCTGCTCAGCGGCGTCGTGAGCAACACCTCCCACGTTCGCGGGCTTGCTTCCTGCGCAATCGCGCCCGCCATGAACACCGGGGCCAGCACGCAGATCAGTCCGATCTGGAGGTACGCAACCAGCGTGAAGCTCAGGGCCCCGCTCTTGGCCAGGTCGCTGAAGCTCTTGGTGCCCGTGGCGCTGGTGATCAGAAGCCACAGCAGGACCAAGATCAGCACGCCCAGGTAGATGCTCCGGATGTAGAGGTGTCGCGGCCGGCGGGAGCCGTTCTGAACCAGACGGACCGCGATCGGGTTGAGCGGACCTTGGGCGAGAAGCCATCGCAGGAAGACGGGCATAGGTACCGATGGTACCAGACACCCGCCCCCCGGGGTTCACCGCCCCGAACACCAGCCTTCAACCCGGGAAAAAGAAGCCCACGGGTTCGCACCCGTGGGCTCCGAAGAAACAGGATGAACCAAAGTTCGAGCCTCAGGGGCGCTCGAAGGATTCAGACCTTAGCGGCGGCGACGGCCGGCGAGGAGACCGCCGAGGCCGAGCAGCGCGAGCGAGCCCGGGGTCGGGACAACCCGGAGCTGCCAAGTGGCGGCATCGGTGTTGGTGATGCGGTTGTCGTAGTAGGCGTTCGTGCCCTGACCCGAAAGGCCGTTGTAGTCGCTGACGGCGATGTAGACCACGCCGTCGTTGGGGGAAGCAACGGAGACGGAGGAGGCCAGGCCGACCGCGTCATCGTTGAAGCCGAGCATCGTGCCGGAGCTGTTGAAGATCGCCATCACGGTGTCGCCACCAGCGGAGAGGTTCAGGATGTCGGCCTGGATCGTGCCGCCGAGGCCGGAGAACCGGTACCACTGCGTGCTCACGCCGGGGGTCGTGATCGTCACGGCGTAGAGAGCCATGTTGAACGAGCCCGGGGTGATCGAGGTGGCCGCGTTCCAGGTGGTGTTCTGCCACCAGGTGCCCTGCACCTGAAGGGTGCCGTCACCCGGGACCGTGCCGAGCACGCGGGAGAAGACACCGGAGGAGTCATCGTTCTCGCCGAGCGTCGTGCCGCTGGAGTTCCGCACGCGGAGACGCGTGTCGTACGAACCGCCGCCCGCCGCCGCGGACGTCACCGCGCGGTACGCGTTGCCGGCCGTCAGGCCGGAGACGGTGAACGAAGCGACCGAGTTCGCGTTCGAGACCGTGTAGTCCTGCGCGAAGATCAGGGCTTCCGACGTGACCGCCGCCGTGAAGGCGCCGTTGACCGTCTGGGGACCGGCCCAGTTCGTCGCCGTCCCGAAGCTCGTCCCGCCCTGAGCCATCGCGGAACCCGCGAGACCCGCCGCCGCAACCATCACAAAAGCCTTCGTCATGTCTCTCTCCAATGTGGATAGGGGCTTGTCTTTAGCCCTGACTCTCTCTCCATCCGCCTGTCCCCACGAGGGGCAAGCCAAATCAACCCGGCCCAGGCCCTTCCGGGCGCAAAGCCACTGCCCGTTCGTCTGTGCGACGTTCGGAACATCACGCGAAAGCTCGAAAGCCTTGGTGGGCTCCCGCCGCGCTCTGTCGTCTGGTTTCGGGGGAGGGGTGTCTTGTCTCTCCACTCGACTCCAAACAACTCTTCACCTTCTTTATAGCCGAACTCTCAACCGGATGCAACGGAAACTTGATGTTGGAACCCTCGTTCCGAGCAAAAATGCACCGAGAACCTGTCGGAACCACGAGGCACCTTGGATGAAAGCGCTCTCAAAGGAAAAGCCCCGTGGTTTTCCACGGGGCTCGCGAGGCAATCGGTAGGGTTATCCGGTCTCGCCGACCCGGAAGATCAGGTCGAATGGCTGCCGGCGGCCGCGACCGGCGGGGTGGTTTCGGTGTTCGACGTCGCCGTGAAGGTCAGGAACTCCTGCGGCTTGTCGTCGGAACCCTTGCCGCGGGTGACCTTGATCACGCTGCCCTTGGGGAATTCGCCCTGCAGCAACTGTTCGGAGAGCGGGTCTTCGATGTAGCTGCCGATCGCGCGACGCAGGGGTCGAGCGCCGAACTCGGGGTTGTACCCCTTGTCGATGAGGAACTCCTTGGCTTCGGGGGACAGATCGATCGTGATCTGCTGGACCGCGAGGCGCTTGGCGAGCTTGGCCATCTCGTAATCGATGATGGAGGTGATGTCGGCCTTGTTGAGCGGGCGGAAGACGATGATGTCATCGACGCGGTTGATGAATTCCGGGCGGAAGAACCGCTCGATCTCCTTCATCAGGACGCCCTTGATGTTGTCGTAGTCCGTCGCTTCGGTCCGCTTCTGGAAGCCGAACCCCGCACCGCCACGGATCAGGTCAGCACCGATGTTGCTGGTCATGATCATGATGGTGTTGCGGAAGTCGACATGACGCCCGAACGAATCGGTGAGGCGGCCTTCTTCCATGATCTGGAGGAGCATGTTGAAGACGTCGGGGTGCGCCTTTTCCACTTCGTCCAGGAGCACGACGCTGTACGGCCGGCGACGGATCCGCTCCGTGAGCTGGCCGCCTTCCTCGTACCCGACGTAGCCCGGAGGGGCGCCGACGAGACGGGAGACGTTGTGCTTCTCCATGTACTCGGACATGTCGAGGTGGATGAGAGCGTCCTCGTCACCGAACATGAACTCGGCGAGGGCTTTGGCGAGGAGCGTCTTGCCCACGCCGGTGGGCCCGACGAAGATGAACGAACCAGCGGGACGCTTGGGGTCCTTGAGGCCGGCGCGGCTTCGGCGGATGGCTTTCGCCACGGCTTTGACCGCTTCGTCCTGGCTGATGACCTTCTTGTGCAGTTCCTTTTCGAGCTGCAGCAAGCGGGCGGCTTCGTCCTTTTCGAGGCGCTGGAGGGGAACGCCGGTCATCTTGCTGACGACCTCGCGGACGACGTCCTCGTCGACCGTGCCGTCGTACTCGCGAGCCCGGTTCTTCCACTCCTTCTGGACCTCTTCCTTCTTCTTGCGGAGCTGCTCGGACTTGTCGCGAAGCTCGGCGGCGCGCTCGTAATCCGCGCCCTTGACGGCTTCGTCCTTCTCGACGCTGAGGCGTTCGATGTCCGCTTCGATCTCAGCGAGAGCCGGGGGCTTGGTCATCGTCTTGATGCGGATCCGTGCGCCGGCTTCATCGATCACGTCGATCGACTTGTCGGGCTGGACGCGGCCGGGGATGTAGCGCCCCGACAGCTCGACAGCGGCTTTCACGGCGCTGTCGGTGATCTGCACCCTGTGGTGGCTTTCGTAGCGGTCGCGGAGGCCCTTGAGGATCTCGATGGTCTGCTCGTCGCTGGGCGGATCGACCGTGATCGCCTGGAAGCGGCGTGCAAGGGCGGCGTCCTTCTCGATGTACTTGCGGTACTCGTCGAAGGTCGTGGCGCCGATGCACTGGATCTCACCGCGAGCCAGAGCGGGCTTGAGCACGTTGGACGCGTCGATGGCGCCTTCCGCGCCGCCGGCGCCGACGAGGGTGTGAAGCTCATCGATGAAGAGCATGACGTTCTTGGCCTTGCGGACCTCGTTCATCACGGCTTTGATGCGTTCCTCGAACTGGCCGCGGTACTTCGTGCCGGCGACCATCATCGCAAGATCGAGCACCACGAGGCGCTTGTCGAGCAGGATCTCGGGCACATCGCCGGAGATGATCCGCTGGGCCAAGCCCTCGACGATGGCGGTCTTGCCGACGCCGGCCTCGCCGAGGAGGACGGGGTTGTTCTTGGTGCGGCGGCAGAGGACCTGGACGAGACGTTCGATCTCGTTGGTGCGTCCGATCACCGGATCGAGCGTCGCTTCCTTGGCGAGTTCGGTCAGGTCGCGGCCGAAGCTGTCGAGGGCCGGAGTCTTGCTCCGGTTCTTCGCGCCCGCCGCGGCGGACGAGGAAGAGCCGGCGGAAGCCGCTCCCGAAGCCGCGCCGGGGCCGGCGGGTTCGCCGCTTTCGCCCTCGCTCTGCTGCTGGCCCGCTCCGAGGAGGTTGAGCACCTCTTCGCGGACCTCTTCGAGCTTGAGACCGAGGTTCATGAGGACCTGCGCGGCGACGCCGTCGTGCTCACGCAGAAGCCCGAGCAGAAGGTGCTCGGTGCCGACGTAGTTGTGGTTGAGGTTCCGGGCTTCCTCGATGGCGTACTCGATCACCTTCTTGGCGCGAGGGGTCTGGGGGAGTTTCCCCATGGTGACCATCTCGGGGCCCGGCTTGACGAGCTTCTCGACTTCGAGGCGCACCTTGCGCAGGTCGACGTCGAGGTTCTTGAGCACGTTGGCTCCGACGCCGGAGCCCTCTTTCACCAGCCCGAGGAGGATGTGCTCGGTCCCGATGTACTCATGGTTGAACCGCTGAGCCTCCTGGTTCGCGAGGGCCATCACTTTGCGGGCACGGTCTGTGAAGCGTTCGAACATGGTGGTACTCCCCCGAAAGTTCTGAGGAGGCGGGCCTCAGCCCGAGAACTCCTCTTTCACATCTCTCTATTCGTCTCACCCACGCTTTCGGGTTCGTGGGTGATCCTGTTATCGACGGCCCGGACGTGTGGCATGATTTCCGCATGCCGCAACTTCCGGAGCCCCCCACCTTCCACTTTCTTCGATGCCGCGAAACTCGTACTCGGACGATCTCGCCTGTCGAATACCACTTCAGGGTATTCAGGTCCGGCCGTCCGCCCACGCGGACCCAAAGCCGGGCTTATCCCTAGGTGAGCATGCGGCGTGCCAATGAAGGACGCCCGCCTGAACGTCTGGAGGCTCTTGGACGTGGCCGAAACTTGCGGCGATCCGCCGCGCCTGTCGATTTGGCAGCCCGTTGCAAGTTCGCCGAAGTTGTGGGTGAGCTTGCCCTACCGGTTGGCCGCCACGATCGCGATGATGCCGCCGACCACGATCAGGCCCGCGATGACGGCGAGGGCGATCTTGATCGCGCTGTACGGCCGCTCGCCGCTGAGCTCGCCGGTGGTCGCGTTGATGATGACTCGGTAGGTCTTGCCCCCGTACCGGTACGCGGTCAGCCATACCGGGAGCAGGATGTGCTTGAACGTGATGTCGTCGTAGCGCGACTGCTTGGAATTGATGATCTGGCGGTCGCCGCCGATGTCGCGGCGGATGGTGTCGTCGATGTGCGGCTGGACGCGGACGGTCGCTTCCTGAAAGCCCTGCGGGAGCGTGACGCTGTAGCTTTCCGCGACAAACCCGGAGAGGTACGCCCCATCGAAGGGGACGAGCTTGTCGAGCGTCCAGGGCTCAAGGGCCTGCACGCGGTCGCGGGGCAGGGAGTGCGAAGCCGCGACGAGCACGTCGTCAAAGTGGTCGAGGACCGTGCCCGATGCCGGATACCAGCGTGTCTTGCGGACCTGCCGCGTGCGAGACTGCGGCCGTCCGTTGACCATCACCGTGTAGCTTTCGGTCACCCAGTAGTCGATGCCGCGCATCCCGGTGTAGCGGGTGGTGGCTTCCATGTCGTAGGTCCAGTGCGGGAGGTAGACGCCGCGCAGCTTCTCGTCGATGAAAGCCTGCCGCTTGAGGTCATTTGGGGCGAACCAGAGGGAGTGGAGCCACTTTTCGTAAGCGGCGACGGCAACCGTCTTGTTCAAGGCGAAGGGGAGCATCGCCCGCGGCTGGATCAGCTTGACGGATTTGGCCTGGGCGACGATGGGGCTGCCGCAGAAGGCGCACGCTCCGCTGGTGGCTTGGTTGGCGAGCTGGGAGTGGGCACCGCAGGCGTCGCAGGTGACCTCGAGCCGCTCGACGGTCGGGGCTTCGCCGGCGGTGTGCTCGAGGTAAGCGTGATAGTCGAGTTCCTCGATGGCGGCTTGAACCTCTTCCCGCTCGGCTTGGGGAATGTCGTTCAAAGCTCCGCAGTGGTCGCACTGGAGGGAAGTGGTTCCCGGCGCGAAAGTGAGCTTGGCGCCGCACGCCGCACATGGAAAGTACCGTTCAGCCATCGGAAAGGAGGGTACCCCGCCGAGCCAAACTCGTTTCCCTGCCACCGGGGGGGCGGGGATCGGTAGACTGGGCGATGCTTCTTCCGATGATCCTCTGCGTTCTTTCGACGGTCCAGCCCGAGAAATCCGCGCCCCCGGCGGGCACGCTCCCGCTTCTGCTCCACGTCACCCCCGACGGCAACGACGCCAACGCGGGGGACTCGCTGGATCGAGCGCTCAAGACGCCGACCGGGGCCCGCAACCGCATCCGGGCTCTGAGGACGGAGCGCGGCGGAGCCCTGCCCGCGCCGGTGAAGGTGATCATCCAGCCCGGCCGGTACGTGCTCAGCGAACCGTGGGTCCTCGAACCGCAGGATTCAGGGACCGAGCAGTATCCAATTGAGTACAAAGCCGCCGGCGCGGTGATGCTCAGCGGCGGCACGCCCCTGAGCGCCTGGCGGACCGCAGAACTCAACGGGAAAGCCGTGTGGGCGGCGGATCTGCCCAAGGGGTACGCGGCGGTCGGCGACGGAGCGGAGGGAACGCCCTTCCGCTCGCTTTGGATCGCGGGTGAGCGGCGCACCTGGGCTCGGTATCCCAACGGCGGCGCGTACGCCACGATCGACGGGGTGCCGGAGAAACCGGCGGGCGATTGGCAGATGGGCCCGATGTCCTTCGCCTTCGCGGAAGCGGATGCCGCCGCGTGGGACGCCGCGGAGGGCGCCGAGGTCGTGACGTTCACCCGGTGGATCGATTCGCATCTGCGGCTTGCTTCGGTCGAGAAAGACAAGCGGCTCGCACGGTTCGAGCGTCCGAACACGATCTCGCTCGAGAAGGGGGACCTGTACATCATCGAGGGGGCCAAGGGGCTTCTGGATGAACCGGGCGAGTGGTGGTGTGACGCGAAAGCGGGCGTCGTGTACTACATGCCGCTGCCCGGCGAGGACCCTTCCACCGCCGGCGTGGTGCCGCGTCTGGATCATCTGGTGCGGCTGGAAGGCAACCCCGAAAAGGGCGAGTTCATCCAGCACGTGACGCTCAAGAACATCGGGTTCGCGTACACGCGGTGGTGGTTCCCCAAGGGATTTGCGACCAATTTCGGCTCCAAGGAAGCGGGCGGCCCCGTTGGGTTCGTGCAAGCCGCAAGCGGAGCCCCTGCGACGGTGCGGCTGACCGGCGCTCGGAATGTCACGCTCGACGGATGCGTGGTCTTCGGCACCGAGTCCTACGCCATCAGCCTCGGCCGCGGGTGCCAGAATGTGACGCTCAAGCACTGCGACCTCACCGACCTTGGCGCGGGAGGGGTCACCATCGGCGAAACATCCATCCGCACCGCGGAGAACGACAAGACCAAGGGGAACGTGGTCGAGGATTCGATCATCGAGAACGCCGGCGTGATCCACAGGCAAGCCGTCGGCATCTGGATCGGCCAGAGCCCGGGCAACACGCTTCGGCACAACCGGATCGCCGAGCTTGATTACACCGGCATCTCCATCGGCTGGACCTGGGGGTACGGCGCGAGCGACGCCGGCGGGAACATCGTCGAGTTCAACGAGGTCGCCCACATCGGCCGCAGGCCCTTCGCGCCCGGCGGGCCCAAAGCCCAGACCTCGCCGTTGGGCGATCTCGGCGGGATCTACACCCTGGGCACCCAGCACGGCACGATCATCCGTGACAACTACTTCCATGACATCGCGGGCCGCACGCTCGGCTGGGGCATCTACTTCGACGAAGGGACCACCGGCGTCCTCGCCGAGAACAACGCCGTCCTGCGCACGAGCCACGGCGGGTTCCACCAGCATTACGGCAAGGACAACATCGTGCGCCAGAATCTGTTCCTCCTCGGCAAGAACGCCGCGCTCTGGCGGACGCGCCGCGAAGATCACAACTCCTTCACCTTCAGCCGCAACGTCGTGGTCGGCGACAGCGAGCCTTTCCTGAACGGAAACTGGGACGGCGGGCTGGTGCTCGAATCCAACTGCTACTGGCGGCGGGACGGCAAACCGATGCGGTTTCCGGGCGACCGGGACCTCGCGGCGTGGCAGGCGGCCGGGATGGACAAAGCGTCAGTGGTTGCCGACCCGAACTTCACCTCCCTTGAAGAGGGCGATTTCTTTCCGGGGGAGATCTCAGGACTGGACGCGATTGGTTTTGATCCGGTGAGTGTTCGGCGGGTGGGCCCGCGCTCAGTGCCCAAGAAGACCCCGTAAAGGCCCATAAGCCGCCCCGCGTGCCCCCTGGCTTTGGTACACTCAAACCGTCATGTCCACCAACTGGTCCGACGACATCATCATTGCCGAACTGACCGACGAGCCTTCTCTGTCGGAGGAATTGGCCGGCGTGATCGAGGGCGTCCGGAAGGGTGAAGGCGGGAAAGCCCGGCACGTGGTGCTGAATTTCGGCGGGGTCAGCTACGTGAACTCGTCGAATCTCTCGCAGTTGCTGCGGCTGAAGAAGACGGTCGCCGAAGCGGGCCGGTCGCTGAAGCTTTGCTCGGTGACAGAAGAGGTCTGGTCGGTCTTCAAGACGACGGGGCTGGACAAGGTGTTCCGGTTCGCGCCCGACCCGCTCACCGCGCTCGCGAGCTTGCAGCTCGAGCAGAACTGATCACCATCCCACCGGTTTGAGCGTTCGGGGAGTCGGTTCGCATCCGCATGTCGCGGGTCCGGTAGGATCATCGCGTGACGACCGCCGCCGAAGACATTCCCTCCGCCGCAACGCCGCAAAAAGCGAGGATAGCCCGCCGCGACCCGGACACGAGC
>JBIKTT010000211.1:0-4960 GCA_044347925.1 Phycisphaerales bacterium | reverse complement strand
CTCGCCGGAAGCGGCGATTCGGGCGAGCCGGGGTCATTTGAAGTCATAGGTGACCCTCCCGTGGTGGGTCGCGCGGGAGATCATGTCGCGAGCGTGCAGGCCGGCGAGGACGAACTCGACGCAGCTTGCGCGGACGGCGGGGTCGCTGGCGGGGTTGACCTCAAAGGCTTTTTCCCAGACCTTGGGGACGCGTTTGAGGAGGGTTTCGTAGTGCGAGCTTGGGAGCATGTCGCCGACCTCGACCTTGACGCCCTTGGCGAAGATCTCGCCGATCTCGGCGAGGCCGTGGGCGCTGACGTATTCGTCGAAGACGGTCTTGATGGCTTCGGCGGCGATGGCTTCGAGAGCTTGCTTCTCGCTGAGCTGGTGCGAGCCCATGAGGTCGAGTTCGAGCTTGCCGATGGCGCTGGCGTGGAAGTGGGCGAGGTCGCTGATGCGCGGGACGGCGGTCTTCTCGCCGAGCTGGATCGCGCGGCGGCGGGCGTTGGCGATCATCGTGCGGTAGTTGGCGATCGAGAAGCGGGCGGAGACGCCGGAGGTCTGGTCGATGAACTTGCTCTTGCGAGCCGCGATGGAGAGCTGTTCGACGACCTCTTTCATGAAGCGGGGCACGACGACGGGATAGTCGCGGTCGACGGCGATGTCGGCTTCGGCTTCCATGATCTCGATGCCCAGATCGCGCGTGCGCGGGTAGTGGGTCTGGATCGTGGCTCCGATGCGGTCCTTGAGCTGCGGGATGACCTTGCCCGAGCGGTTGTAGGTACCGGGGTTGGCGGAGAAGAGGACGACGACATCGATGTCGAAGCTGATCGGGAATCCGCGGATCTGAACGTCGCGTTCCTCGAGGATGTTGAACAGGCCGGTCTGGACGAGGTCGTCCAGGTCGGGAAGCTCGTTCATCGCGAAAATGCCGCGGTGCATGCGCGGGATGAGGCCAAAGTGCAACGCGTCCTCGGTGCCCATGCTGGTGCCGGCGAGGAGCTTGGCCGGGTCGATCTCGCCGATGAGGTCCGCGAACTTGGTGCCGGGTGCGAGGCGTTCGGCGTACCGGGCTTCGCGCGGCCACCACTTGATCGGGGCTTGGTCTCCGAGTTCCGCGAGCATGCGCTTGCCGGCGGCGGTGATGGGCTTCATCGGGTCCTCATGCACCGGTGAGCCGGGAATATCAAGGTACGGGATTGCAGGGTCGAGGAACCGCGAGAGCATGCGCATAAGCCTGCTCTTGCCCTGGCCCTTCTCGCCGAGGAAGAGCATGTCGTGCCCGGCGAGGACCGCGTTGACGATTTCGGGAATGACGGTGTCGTTGTACCCGACGATGCCCGGAAAGAGGGTGCTTGCGGCGTCGCGGTCCTGTTCGCGCAAGCGTTGCGTGTCCGCCCGCAGGGCTTGGATCATGTTTGCCCGGAGTTCCTCCTTGACGGAGCGGCTGGACCATCCGGAAGCGGCCAATTCACGAACCGTCGCGGGCGAGTTGTTCATAGCGGGTGAGCCTAGGGACGAAGGGAGTCGCGGCACGGATGCCGGTGGGTTGGAAGGAGCGTTCACGGTCTTGGATTCGCTGCCGCCGGGCCCTGTGGCGCACCTTCAGAGGGGCGAACTCGATTTTCTTTCCCCATTTGGAACCGGACGGTGCCTGCGGGCCTCTCAGTTGTGGCGGGAGCGGGTGCTTCCGGGCGAACAGGAGGTGGTGACCATGAGCGGCAACGGCGTGGCGACGACCAAAGCGGTGACTTCGGAGCTTTCGGGGGGCGGGGCGATCCGAGAGGCGACGCCTGGAGCGGTCGCGGGCTGGCTTCGAACGGGGGAGTGCGTGCTTGTGGATGTTCGGGAAGCGGACGAACACGCCCGGGAACGGATCGCGGGCGCACGGCTGGTGCCGCTCTCGCGGTTTGACCCTCGGAGCGCCGCGGTGCTGGTGGCGCCCGGTCAGAAGCTCGTGATCCACTGCAAAGGGGGCCGGCGGTCGGCGGACGCCTGCCGCATGATGGGCTTGATGCGGGATCCCGGGTTTGAGGTCTACAGCATGACGGGCGGGATCGAAGCGTGGCGGAAGGAAGCTCTGCCGACCGAAGTCGATCCTCGGGCTCCGGGGATCAGCATCATGCGGCAAGTGCAGATTGTGGTGGGGGTGAGCGTTCTTGCGGGCAGTCTGCTCGCGTGGTTCCACGACCCGCTTTGGATCGCGCTGCCGGCGTTCTTTGGAGCGGGTCTGACGTTCGCGGGGGTGTCGGGGACGTGCGCTCTGGCGACGGTGCTGGGGTGTATGCCGTGGAACAAGGTCAAAGCCTGCGGCGCGTCGTGCGCTTCGGGGAAGTGTGGGTAAGGGCCGCGGGAAGCCGCGAGTCAACGAAGGAGGTCGACGATGGAGCTTGATGCCAAGTCGTTCTATGAGTCCTGGCCGGGTGCGATGAACGCGATGAAGGGTTCGCCGGGAGGCGGCGAGATCGGAAAGGCTTTCAGCGGGTTCTTCCAGGGTCTGATGAAGGACGCGACCGCCGACGGGGGGCTCTCCGCCAAGCACAAGGAACTGATCGCTTTGGGCGTCGGCGTCGCCAGCCGCTGCGAAGCGTGCATCTACGCTCACGTCGAGAAGTGCGTGAAAGCCGGGGCAAGCCCACGGGAAGTGATGGATGCGGCGGGCGTCGCGGTGATGATGGGCGGAGGACCGGTCTATACCTACACGACGATCGTCGCGGCGGCGCTCAAGCACTGGGAGACGCCGGCGGCGGGCTAGGGTTGTCCGGAGGGAACGCGATGGGTACTGCACGGATCCTGCGGGTTGCGAGCGTGATTTTGACGGGGATGGTGGCGATGGTTGGCTGCGCGGGCTCGGATTCGGGCTCTCCCGGGCCGGCGGACCCGTACCCGGGCGTGAACTCGGTCCCTCGCGACCGGGGCGTCTGGCAGCAGTTGCTCTCCGATCACGGCAAGATCCGCCGCACGCTTCGCCATTCGGAGAAGGACGGCGTCGGGATCGTCGAGTCGCTGACGGAAAGCGATGATCCAGAAGTCGCCGAGCTCATCATCGACCACGCGAAGTCGATGCAGGCCCGCATGAAGGTCGGAGCGACGGTCCGCGTGTGGGACCCGGTGTTCAAGGATCTCTTTGAGAAGCACAAGAGCGTGACGCTTGAGGTGACGCCGACGGGGAAGGGCGTCAGGATCTTCGAAACGAGCGCGGATCCTGAGGCGATCGCGCTGATGCGTTCGCACGCGATGGGTGTGAGTGCTTTCGTCAGGGCCGGGCACGCCATCAGCGGGGATGAGACGCCCCGGCTTGCCGTGGGTGGTCCGCTGCCGCCGGACGAGGTGGCGATCGGGGGAGTGCCTCACCGGTTGCTGCTTTCGCACCCGACACCCGAGCAGCTTGCGGTGCTTGGGAGTCAGGGCGTCGAGAGGATTCTGAACTTTCGCAAGCCGGAGGAGCACAAGGACTACGACGAAGCGAACGCGGCGGTCGCGGCCGGAGCGACGTACTGCAATCTGCCTTTCGATGGAGCCGCTGAGCTGACCGACGAGGTGCTGGCGGCGACGCGGGCGGAGTACGCCGCGGCGACCAAGAACGGGATCGTCATGGCGGCCCACTGCCGCACAGGCAACCGCCTCGGGCCGGGCTTGGCCGCGTATCTGGCGCTCGACCTCAAGCTTGATGTTGAGCGTGCGATCGCCGCGGCGAAAGCGGTTGGAATGACCGATCCGAGCTATGAAGCGATCGCCCGCAGGTATATCGAGCGGGCGAAGAACTAGCTCTGCGGTTCATCGATCGCTCTCCACTGTTCACGCGGCACGCCGTACTCGAGCGCGGCTTGATTCATCGCGTCGGCGGCGCTCAGATGCCACGAGTCCCATACGACACAGTTCCTTGAGTCGAGCTTGAAGAGGAAGAACGCGCCGCCGGCTTCGGCGATCTGGAGGCCGGTGATCCGTTCATCGCCCCTGAGTTGGTCTTGGGAGAGATCCGCTCGAAAGCGCGGAATGTGAGTTGAATCGGCCATACTGATGGGCTCGCCAGACCTGCGCGAGGGTGCGGCGAACAGGGGAGACGGTCGCAGTAGGTTTAGGGGAAAGTATGCTTGCCGAGTGTTGGAGTTGCCGCCGCGGCATTTCCTGCAGAACGGGATATCAGCGGGTCGAGCCGATGGGTTCGAGCGTCCGGGCCTGCCAGGTGTACGCCCGAAGGACGCCGGTGGTGGTGACGCCGTAGCCCACGATGTTGCCGGTTTCGTCCACATCGGAAGCGATGCTTGTGCGCATGTCCGCCGGGAGGAGGGCATGGAGGTCGACGAAGGTGTGCTCGGGGCCGATCCATGCGACGGCGCGGCTTTCGCGGGGGAATCCGATCGCGTCGGTCGTGTTGCCGTAGCCGACGATGGTGTCGCCGCCGACCGCGAGGGCGAAGGAGTGGCGGTAAGCCGAAGGCAGGTAGGTGAAGCTCTCGGCGGTGCCGGACCAGTAGCCCGCGGAGTAGAAGCGGATGTCACGGGGGCGGCCTTCGTGGCGGACGCGGATGTCGACGCCGACGTAGCCGACCTCGATGACGCCGTCGGTGTCGGTCGCCATGGAGGAGTCCTGGCTTGCGACGTGAAGATCGACGAACGAGTTGGATTCGCCGCGCCAGAGGGCGGCGTTCGATCCACGGGAGCCGGTCTGCCAGCCGACCTGCACGCCTCCGCCGACGCCGGTGAGCGTGGCGTTATTCCCGAGATCGCTCACATCTCCGGTGGCGAGATTCCAGACGAGAGCGTGCGATGAGCCGATTCCGCGTTCAGGATCGGTTTCGGTGGCGAATCCGACGGCTTGAACACCGTCGGTGGCTTCCGCGTGGCCGGTGACGTAGTCGAACGGAACGCTCAGCGGGTGTGCGACGTTGCCCTCCCAGATCATCGGCGTCTGCGAGAGCGAAGCGATCCCCGCGTAGCCGGCGCTGAGGTTTCCCGCGCGGGAGTTGATGGCCGAGAAG
>JBIKTT010000210.1:0-4982 GCA_044347925.1 Phycisphaerales bacterium | reverse complement strand
TTTCCGCCGAGGGCTGGACGGTCGAGACGCGTACGAACCCCACCGGGGCTTTCACGGTCGTCGGGACCTTCGCTCCGGACTTCGTCGCTTCGGGCGGGGACCTTGGCGGGCATCTCCGCGAGGTCGATCCGGACTCGAACTGGTCGTTCTTCGCGGCACCCTCGGCGTGGCACGGGAACCGGGGCGCGTTTCTCGGGACGCGGCTTTCGTACTCGATCCGGACGAACCTGAATGAGTACCCGGACGGAAGGCTTGTGGTGCTTTTCGGAGGCGGGCTTCGGATCTCGTGCGCGACCGAGCTTCCGCCGGTGGGCGTGTGGACGCGGCGGACGATCCTGCTGGATGAAGGGCCGTGGCGGGTGGGCACATCGGGCACGGGCGCGGTCGCGACGCGAGCCCAGATCCAGACGGTGCTCGGCTCGCTCACCCGCGTGCTCATCGGCCTCGAGTACGGCTCGGACCTTGGTGAAGAACGGGTCGACCTCGACCGCGTCGTCTTCGGCGAGCCCGTGCCCTGCCCGGCTGATTTCAACGGCGACGACTTCGTCGATTTCTTCGATTACGACGCGTTCGTCGAGGGGTTTGAGCGCGGCTGCTAGGGGCCCGCTTCGTTCGCGCCGGCCGGAATCCAAAGGATCAAGCCTCCTCGGCTACCATCCCGCGATGCCCGCCGATTCCCATCTCGAAGCCGAATTCGCCCGCGCCGTGCTCCGCACCCAGGCTGACGCTCTGTCCGCCCTCGGTCGCACGCTCCCAAGCGGATTCCTCAAAGCCGTCGACCTGATCGTGCACTGCGCCGACTCCGGTGGCACCGTGCTCGTCTCCGGCCTGGGTAAATCCGGCCTCGTCGGGGCCAAGATCTCCGCCACGCTCTCAAGCCTGGGCATCCCCTCGCACGCGGTGCACCCGACCGAAGCCGTGCACGGCGACCTGGGCCGTTTCCGCCCGACCGACACCGTCATCTGCATCTCCAATTCGGGCGAGACCGACGAGGTCGTTGCGCTCGCGGGCATCCTCCGGCAGGACGGCATCCCCATCATCTCGATCACCAAGGGTGACATCGGGGGCGAGATTGGTGGGGGCATCGCGAGCGACCGCGCCAAGCCGTCAAGCCTCGAGCGCGTCGCGACCGTCGCGCTGCGGTTCGGCAACGTCGAGGAAGCCGGTGGCGAGTTCGGCGTCGGGGCTCCGACGACCTCGACGACGGCGACGCTCGCGCTGGGTGATGCGCTCGCGATGACGGCGGCCCGCCGGCGCGGCTTTACGAGCGCGGACTTTGCCCGGAGGCATCCCGGCGGCTCTCTCGGCGGCCTGCTTCGCCCGGTCCGCGAGCTGCTCAGATTTGTGGTGGGAAAGAACCTCCCGATCGTGCCCGACCACCTCTCGGTCGACGCGGCGCTGCGGCAAGCCGCCGCGGTCCTCCGCCGCCCGGGCGCGCTCCTGCTGGTCGACCGCGAAGGCAAGCTGAGCGGCATTCTGACCGACGGGGACCTCCGCCGCATCATCCTCCGCGACCGGGGCGAGCTCGATCGGCCCGCCAAGGACCTCATGACCCGATCCCCCCGCACGCTCGCCGAGGATTCGCTCGTCCGTGACGCGGTGAACATGGTCCGCGAGCACCGTCAGGACGAGATCCCCGTGGTCGACGCTCAGGGCAAACCCGTGGGCATCCTCGACGTCCAGGACCTGATCGCGATGCGGCTGGTCCAGGAGTGACGTGCTCCGACGCGGGCAAGCAGCGGCAAAGCCTTGACACGCCCGAAGCCTTTCGTTAGGCTGGCTTGAGCCGCCGGATCGACTTCCTCAACTTGCGTGGAAGGTCCGGCGTGGAAGGCTCTTGCGTGGGAGGTCTGTGCGATGCTGAATGCCGCGTCGATTCGTTGCGTGTCGGGTCTGGTGCTCGCCTTCGGCTCCGCCGCCTTCGCCCAGCCCTGCGAGCCCGGGTTTGCTTCGGGAGAGCCCGGCGAGTCCGGCATCTTTGATTCCTTCAGCGCGTACGTGCAGCCCATGACCGAGTATCAGGGCAAGCTCATCATCGGCGGAGCGTTCAGCTCCGCCGGCCCGCTCGCGACCAAGTGCGTCGCGGCGTTCGACCGAGCGAGCGGCCAGTGGTCCAGACTCGGCCGCGGCGTGGACACCGGCAACACCAACGGCTACGCGGCGGCCCTCGCCACGTACACGATCGACGGCGTCGAGCACCTTGTGATGGGCGGCGGCTACTTCGGCGTGCGCAACGCGAACAACCAGCTCGTCGCCAACACCACCGGCATCTCCGCGTGGAACGGCACGGCGTGGCGCTCGATCGCAAACAGCGCTAACGACACCGCCCGGAGCGTCTGGTCGCTCCTCAACTGGGAGATCACTCCCGGCCGGCGCGTGCTTCTGGTCGGCGGCGGCGGCCGCATCGGCGATTCGACCGCGAACGGCATCGCGTACTTCGACGGCGAGACGTGGTCGAACATCGGCGGCCCGAGCAACACCGGCATCGACGGTACCTTCTCGCCCACGGTCTTCTGCAGCGCGATCTACAACGGCCAGCTTTATATCGGCGGGCGATTCGCAAGCGTCAACGGCGTCTCGGCGCCGAACATCGCGCGCTGGAACGGCACCGTCTGGCAGCGCCCGGG
This sequence comes from Phycisphaerales bacterium, assembly GCA_044347925.1. Classification (GTDB taxonomy): domain Bacteria; phylum Planctomycetota; class Phycisphaerae; order Phycisphaerales; family UBA1924; genus UBA2396. The sequence goes on along the minus strand of JBIKTT010000210.1, from coordinate 2,355 downwards.
CGTCCTGGGCAACGGCGGAGCGGTGTCGGACGTCTCTTCGCTCCGCGTCTTTGACAACGGGAGCGGCGCCCGCCTCTACGCCGGCGGGTACGACATGCGTCCCGGCGGGATCGCGTCGACGGTCGCTTCGTTCAACGGCACGACGTGGTCGCGCGTCGGGCAGAATCTTGGCGGCCGCGCGACGAGCCTCGCGGTCTTTGACGACGGCGGCGGCGCCAAGCTCTACATGGGCATGACCGCCGATGCCCAGCAGCAGTACTTCTACCGGCTCGAGGGCAACGTCTGGACGGCGGTGGATGGCGGCGTGTCGGTGCCGCTGACGCCCAACTTCCCCAGTGTGTTCGGGCTTTACGCTTCCGGCGACACGCTGCACGTTGGCGGCAACTTCCAGGTCGCGGGGTCTCAGGGTGTCGCGGCGTACGGCATCGCGGCCTACCGCGGCTGCGCCGAGCCCGACTGCCCGGCGGATTTCAACGGCGATGCCTTCCTGGATTTCTTCGACTACGCGGATTACGTCACGTGCTTTGAGGTCGGGACGTGCCCCGCGGGCCGCACAGCGGACTTCAACGGCGACGCTTTCGTCGACTTCTTCGACTACGCGGACTTTGTGCAAGCTTTCGAGACCGGCTGCTGATCGGCGGTACGATTCTCTGGCGTGTGCTGCATCCCGCGGCCTTGGGGCCGCGTAGGTGTTCCTATCTTCCCGGGGCGTTTTCTCGAAGGGGTCTCAAAATGGCGTCCAATCCTCGTGCGATCCAGCTTCTGATTCTCGATGTCGATGGCGTGCTCACCGACGGCTCGATCTGGGTCGGCCAGGACGGGTACGAGATGAAGCGGTTCCACGTCCGCGACGGCCTGGGCATCAAGATCTGGATGAAGCTCGGGTACCAGCTCGCGATCATCTCCGGCCGCCAGAGCATGACCACCCAGCGCCGCATGGATGAGCTCGGCGTCACGATGGTCTACCAGGGCGTCAAGGACAAGCAGGAGTGCCTGAGCGAGATCCTCGACCGCACCGGCCTCACGCTCGCACAGGTGGCGTACATGGGCGATGACTGGCCGGACGCTTCGGTCATGAAGCGGGTCGGCTACGCGATCACGGTCAACGACGCGGACCAGGGGATCAAGCGGCTCTCGGCGTTCATCACGCACAAGGACGGCGGCTGCGGCGCGGTCCGCGAAGCCATCGACCACCTCCTGACCGGCAAGGGCAAGACCGACGACGACCGAGCGAGCGTCGGCACCGACGGCAGCGAACTCCCGAGGATCCAGTCCGCCCGCGGCGAACGCACCCGCGGCGACGAAATCTTCCCGGGAAGCTGATCAAGCCCGGCAGTGCCTTCAGAGCCCGACGCGCCAGCGATGGAGAAGCAGTCAGCCGCGCCCGATCACCCACCGGCCCCCGACGTCGCCGCAATCCTTCCATTCTGCACTCCGCCACGCCTTCAGGTCCACCTGCGTTGATGGCGCAGATCGAGCCTCACCACCACCGCGACAGAAACGCGGTCGTGCCACCCGCGCATTGGTCTTGCGTCTCCGGGAAGCGTGTGGTACCGTGGCCGGATGCAACAGCGGATCTCGGCGGTTTCCTTGCTGATGCTCGCGGGCTTTGTCGTGTCGGGGCCGGTTTCGACCGGGCTGGCGGACGTCCGGCTTCTGTCTCGCGAAAGCGAGATCCGCGATCGGGAAACCAGCCTGTTCTTCCCCGACCAGGTCCGCTACGACGAGTTCGCGTCGTTTTCCGGAGCCGGGGACTGGGACATCACGCTCCCGCACCGAATTCGTCACATCGGGTTCGCGTCGGACACCCTCATCGGCGGATCGTTCAACGGCAGCTACCGGAGCAGCGTGAACGACGATTCGATTCGGAGGTTCTCCACCGAGATGATCGCGCGATTCGAGGTCACCGGCGAGCCCGCTTCGGCGATGCTCGAGTACCGCGGGCAGATCTCCCCCTCCGGCCTTGGTGCGGCGGACGGCAACATCGTGCTCTCGCTGGTCCATCTTGAGTCGGGCGCGGAAGTGTTCAACATCTACAGGGACGGCTCGCCGATCCTCTGGCCGCAGAACCTGATCGAGTGGCGACCGGCGACATGGTCAGAGACTCTGGCGATCGGCACCTACGAGTTCCGCCTCCGGGCGTTCCCGCGGTACACCGATTTCTACGGGGGCGGAATCTCGACGGGAGGCGGGTCGGTCACCGCGACGCTGACGCTCGTGCCCACGCCGTCCGCCCTCTGGGTGGCGGTGGTGAGCCTGCCCCTCGCCAAGCGCCGCCGGGCCCCGCTCCGGTCCCGCCCCAGGATGGCGGCGGAAGGGCGCATTGGGGGTAGTGGGGGCGGTGGGGGGCTGGGG
>JBIKTT010000209.1:0-4984 GCA_044347925.1 Phycisphaerales bacterium | reverse complement strand
CAACTCGGACAAGTGCACGATCGAGCAGCGTGAGCTTGGGCAGGACATGCCGAGCTTCGCGTCGGGCCTCAAGCACATCCTTCGTCAGGACCCGGACATCATCCTGGTGGGCGAAATGCGAGACCTCGAGACGACGGCGCTGGCGATCTCGGCGGCCGAAACGGGCCACCTGGTGCTCTCGACCCTGCACACCGTGAACGCTTCGCAGACGGTCGAGCGAATCATCGACATGTACCCGGGCGGGCAGCAGAACCAGATCCGCTCGATGCTCTCCAACACGCTTCAGGCGGTCGTTTCGCAGACCCTTTTCCGCCGGATCGACCGGCCGGGGATGGTGCCGGCGGTCGAAGTGCTTCTGTGCACGCCGGCCGTGCGAAACCTGATCCGCGAAGCCCGCACGTTCGAAATCCCCAACGTGATCGAGACCAGCCGGGCGATCGGCATGAGCAGCCTGGACAGTTCGATCGCCGAGCTCTACTTCAACGGGATGATCAGCCGCGAGGACGCGATCGCCCAGGCCGCCTACCCCGACAAGCTCGAACGCCAGCTCGCCGCGTGATCCACGTCGTTCCCCACCACCGCACGATCTGACCAGAAGGGCTCCGTCTACCCATGCCCAATTATCGATACCAAGCCAGGAACACCCAGGGACAGGTGCAGGTCGGCGTCCTCGCGGCGGACAACGCCACGAGCGCCGCCACGGTGCTGCGGAACCAGGGCCTGCATGTCATGCAGGTCTCCGTGCTCGCCAATATGGCGAACAGCAGCGGGTTCATGGGCAAGCTCCGCGAGCTTCAGACCGGCAAACCCACGCAGAAGCACGTCCTGGACTTCACCACGCAGCTCGCCGTCATGATCCGCGCCGGCATCAACCTCCGCGCCGCTTTGGAAGGCATCGCCGACCAGACCGAGCACGCCGGGTTCAAGAAGATCCTCGTGCAGCTCAAGACGGACGTGGAAGCCGGCAAGCAGTTCTCGGAAGCGCTCGCCCGGCAGCCCAAGCTTTTCGGCGCCCTGTACATCAACATGGTGCGGGCATCGGAAATGGCCGGCAACTTCTCGAAGATGCTCGACCGGATCGCGGCGTACATCGCGCAGCAGATTGAGACCAAGAAGATGGTCATCGGCGCCGCGATCTACCCCAGCGTGATCGGCACGCTCGCCATCGGCGTCACCGTGTTCCTGCTCACGTTCGTGCTGCCGAAGTTCTATTCGGTGTTCGAGGGCAAGGAAGACGTGCTCCCGTGGGCGACGACGTTCCTGATGAGCCTTTCGCGCGGGATGGTGGCATACTGGCCGTACATCCTGGGTTGCATCGTCGTGGGCGGCGGCGGCCTGTACGCGTTCACCCGCACCGAGCTTGGCTCGTTCTGGGTGGACACGGCCAAGCTCCGGGTGCCGATCGTGCGGACGATGTTCCGGTCGCTCTACATCAGCCGGTCCTTGCAGACCATGGGCCAGCTGGTGAACGCGGGCGTGCCGCTTCTGGACACGCTGGCCATCACGGGCGAGATCTCTGGCAACCAGCTTTATCGGGGCATGTGGAAGAAGGTCTACACAGCGGTCAAGACGGGCAAGAAGATCGTCACCCCGCTCCAGAAGGACAACCTGCTTCCCAAAGCGGTGACGCAGATGATCTCGGCGGGTGAAGAGGCGGGCAAGCTGGGCGAGGTGCTCGACGAGATCTCGGTCTATTACTCGAAGCAGTTGAAGGACGCGATCAAGGCGGTTACCGGAATGATCGAGCCCCTCATGATCCTTGCCATGGGCACGATCGTCGGGTTTATCGCGATGGCGGTCATTCTCCCCATCTTCAAGATGAGCCAGATCGTGAAGTAATCCGATCTTTGAGCAGCGGAGTTCGCGGGGCCCCGAGCCCGAGAACACGCGGGAGGTCTGGTTCTATGAAGTTCAGTCTCACGCCTCGCAGGCTGCTCGCATCCACGGGCACGGCTCCGGGGATGGTCCGAAGGGGATTCACCCTTCTCGAAACCAGCATGGCGCTCGTGATCATCGGCGTCGGCGTTCTGGCCTTCGTCGAGGCGCAGCAGTCGTTCATCCGCAACAACGGATGGTCGAGCCAAGCCGCGACCGGCGCGTACCTCGCCAACGAGATCCGCGAGCTTTCGCGCCGCTTGCCGCGACACGACCCGGTCGTCAGCCTCTATCTGGACACGGAGAACGGCGGCGCCCTCGCGGGCTGGGGCCTTGAGGGCAACGAGTCGGACATCTCCGACATCAACGACATCGACGATCTGGACGGGATCACCTTCGGACTCGGCGGGTTTGAGGGGCCGATCAACGCGCTGGGCGAACTCGTCCCGGCCACGGACGAGAACGGCGTGGTGGTCGTCAATGAAGACGGCATGACGCGCGCGATGTCCGGGTGGTTCCAGTCGGTCAGCGTCGAAAAGCTCGATCCGCTGAACTTCGGCACGGTGCGGGCTGACAACTTCGCGATCGCGCCCTCGGGGAACGACCCGGGGACGCCCATCGACGGCTTCCCGCTCCGCGTGACCGTCGTGGTCTCGTACCAGGGCCCGCTGGACAGCGAGCCGGTCGAGATCACACGGACGTCGTGGGTGGTTCCGCCGTAAGCCGCGGGCTCGGAAGGGCGGTGCGGACGCGGATCGGTGTGTGGTTCGGACGGGAGGAGCGAGTATGCGTTTCTGGAATCGCAAGGGCAGTTCGGGCACGATGACCGCGGCGGGCCTTCTCGCCAAAGCCGGTCAGGCCCCGGCGCGGAAGCGCGGCGTGGTCGCGGTTGTCGCGATGATGTTCCTGATCATGTTCGGGTCGCTGGCCGCGGCTATGGCGATCACCTCCAAGGGCAACATCAAGACGGCGGCGACGCACGTCCACGTCATGCGGGTGCTGGGCGCGGCCGAGACGGGCATGGCGATCGCGGAGTCCAGGCTTCGTGAAGCTTCGGCCCGGTTCATCGTCGGCAACTCCACGATCAACTCGACCACGGCCGCCGCGGCCTGGTCCGGCGACCTGAGCGCCTTTGGAAGCTCGCAGATCCTGCCGCCGGCGGGGTTCACCGAAGCGTTAATCCCCTTCGGCATCGCGCAGGCGCTGGCCAACCGCCACGCCGCGGACCAGAACGTGGTCTCCGCTATGGGCTTCGAGCAGCCGGTGATCGGCAACGCGCTCACGTCCCTCAACCATGACGACTACGCGCAGCGCAACTGGGTCTTCACGCCTGCGGTGAGCATCGAATCGGCGTCGGCGACCCCGCTCTGCTACCAGATCATCTATGCGCCCCTCGAGAACGGCACGGACGTGCGCGTCATCGTGACGGGGTACGACCTCTCGTACACGCGGAACGGCACGCCGATCTCGCGGACGATCACGCAGGACTTCCGGCTTGCCAAGCGCGTGAACCAGGCCGTGATGTCGCCGAGCAAGGTGATGATCGGCAAGAACGTGCTGGTCAACGGCGACCTGTGCGCGGGGTTCACCGGGACGAACTTCTCGCAGGGCGATCCGCTGATCATCCGTTCGGACTTCCTGGGCCTCAACTCGGTCCTGGACCAGAAGCTCAACGCTTTCTTCACGGGCATCTCGCAGTACGACACCGACAAGGACAACCGTCTTCGCGTGGGTCACGCCACCGAGTCGCGGGGCATCCCCAGCGGCACGACGGATTATGACGGCGACGGCCGCCCCGACGCCGCGTTCGCCGACGTGACCCGCGACGGATTCGTGGACGAGTTCGACATCTTCCTCAAGCACTTTGACGCCAACGGCGACGGCAAGGTCGCCCTGTCGGACGCGCTGCGAGCGGGCACGCCCTCTTCGGATCTGGCGGCGGAGTTCGTGGGCAGCGGCGGCATCGCGGTCGACGACGACCTCGCCCTGCTGATCGACTCTGCGAACCCGGACCGGAACAAGAACAGGGTCTCGGGCTTCACCGACCTCAACAACAACGGCCGCTGGGATTCCGGCGAGTCCTTCAACGACATCGACCCCTCTCAGGCCCAGCCTCTCTGCAACCGCGATCAGGTGCTCGGGTTCCGCGACGGCGTGCTCGACTACCGCGACCAGTACCGCAAGGTGGGCGGCCGCGTGATGTTCCGCTCGACGGCGGCCGCGTGGCAAGCCGGCCAGGGCGCGAACTATCTCTCGCGCATCCGCGGACCGATCATCGCGGGGCGGAGCCGCTCACCGATGACCTTCGGCGTGAGCAACTCGGTCATGCCGACGCTGAACGCGGCGAGCTTTGACACCGCCCGCCAGGTCCTGGGCGCCCTCGCGGACGGCAACGCCTTTGACCAGCAGGTCGCGAGCCAGCTTGGCGTCTCGGTGGCGGCCCTGGCGACGTACGTCGAGTCCCAGCCGGCCGGCACGACCCAGCCTCGCTTCCTCCGCGTGGACCCGGACGCGAACCTGGACGGCCGCCCGGACAACTTCGCGACGGCCTATTACGAGAAGATGCCCTTCAACTCGCCGACCCACTCCGACTGGTACTACCGGCCGGTGTTCGAGAACATGACGTTCCGCAACGTCGTGATCCCGGTGGGCACCAACGCTCTCTTCCGCAACTGCACGTTCATCGGCGTGACGCTCGTCCGCACGACCTCCGACAACACGCACCTGCTCTGGTCGGAGTATGGCAAGATGCAGTTGTCCACGGTGGACAACCTGCCCGAACCCTCCGCCGTCCGCTTCGTCTACGGCGACCAGTCCGGCGAGACGAGCTACCCGACCATGCTGCCCGTCACGGCGATCCCGCCGCAGCAGATGATCCTGATGGCGACGACGCCCATGGACAAAGCCGACCTCACCGCAGCGCAGGCCCTGGTCACCATCGGCTACAACCTGCTCCCCAACCCGCTCGTTGTCAACGGGAAACGCATCACCGATACCAAGCCTCTGAGCAACAACATCCGGTTCCATGACTGCCTGGTGGTGGGCTCGCTCGTCTCCGACAGCCCGACGAACTACACGCACTCCCGGAACAAGCTTCAGTTCACGGGCG
>JBIKTT010000208.1:0-4994 GCA_044347925.1 Phycisphaerales bacterium | reverse complement strand
GAGCGAGGGGTGTTGCTCAGCAGCCCGACTCGTAGGCTTCGACGAAGGCGTCGTAGTCGAAGAAGTCGGCGAAGCCGTCGCCGTTGAAGTCGGCCGAGCGGCCGGCCGGGCACGAGCCGGTCTCGTAGCAGTTGACGTAATCGTCGTAGTCAAAGAAGTCCAGGAAGCCGTCGCCGTTGAAGTCCGGGGCGCACGGGATGGTGCAGGTCAGGGTCACCGAGCCGGCGCCGGCCGCGGCCGAAGCCGCGCCGCCGATACGGATGGTGTAGTTCTGGCCGGCGACGACCGGGATCGTCAGCCTGCTGCCCGTGCCGCAGGTGGCGTCGTTGTCGTTGCAGGCCAGCAGGCGGGCCTGCTGGTTGGTGCAGCCGGCACCGGAGAGGACCGCGATGCGGGTGTCGAACGAAGAACCGCAGGTCGAGATCGTCAGGTTGCCCGTGCACTGCGACGGGTAGTTGAACCAGATGTCGTTGTGGATCTGGAACGTGCCGTTGCAGGTCAGGGAGACGCCGTCGGTCGTCGCGCCCGTGGTGTTGAAGCTGGATGTGCCCAGCGAGATGCCCGCGCGGTTGTTGCAGTCGTCGTTCAGCGGCGGGATCACGCCGCCGCCGCCCGTGACGAGGACGCCGAAGTTGCCCGTGGCGCCCTGGTAGCCGGCGACGCGGATGTAGTACGTGGTGCCGGCGGTGGCGTTGAACTGGACGCTGGAGCTCAGGCCGCAGCTGTCGTCGTTGCAGACGACCTGCGTCAGAGCGCCGCAGGAGCCGCTATGCACCGAGAGAACCGAGTCATAGTTGGTGCCCGTGCAGAGGTCGACGGTCACCTGGCCGCTGGTGCGGGCGCGGTACTTGTACCAGACGTCCGCCGAGTCGGCGGCGCTGCCGCAGCTTGCGGTGCCGTCGTCGGTGGCGAGGGTCGTTGTACCGTTCACGCGGGTGCCGGCGGCGAGCCACTGGGCGTTGGCGCAGGCGTCGTTGGCGGGCGGCTGAGGGCCGCAGTTGAGGCCCGAGAGGGTCAGCGTGCCGGCGCCCTGCGCCGCATTGAAGCCGCCCACGCGGATGAGGTAGGTGTTGCCGCCCACGACAGGCATCGTGAACTGCGATCCGAGGTTGCAGCCGCCGTCATCGTCCGAGCAGGCCAGAAGCTGGCCGGGGCCCGAGGGGCAGGCCGCGTACGCGCCGATCTTGGTGTCGAACGCGGTTCCGCAGGTCGAGACCGTCAGGTTGCCCGAGCATTCGGCGGTGAAGCGGTACCAGAGGTCCGAGCCGATGTTGGTGTAGTTGCTCACCACACAGTTGTTGGGCTCGTTGGGGCCGTCGGTGTCGGCGTTGGTGTTGTCGAACGCGGTGGCGCCCATGCTGATCGCCGCAGCGTTGGCGCAGGAGTCGTTGATGGGGTGGAAGAGGCCGTCGGGGCTCGGCGCGACGACGGTCGTCGAGACGGCCGTCGGCGTGCCGGGCTTGAAGAGCGTGATCGTGCCCTGGCCGCCGGCGGGCGGGATGTTGGTGACAAAGCGGAAGTTGTAGATGGTGTCCCAGCGGAGCGCGTTGGCGTTGACGTTCTGGGAGTGCGTCTGGGTTGACCAGACGATCGCGGAACCGGTGTTGGTCGCGGTCCAGTCGGTGTTGGTGTAGGGCTCCCCGGAGTGGTAGTCGACGTCGGTGAACCCGATGTCGGTCACGACCGCGCCGGCCGGGATCGGAACCGAGAAGGACTGGCCCGACCGGTCGGAGTTGAGGTTCTGAACGGCGAACTCGTAGCTCCACTGGCCGTTGCCGAGGTTGGTGGCTTTGGAGCCGACCCAGAACCGGCCGTCGTTGGGGACGTCAACGGAGGTGAGCAGGACGTTGGGGTCAGGGATGCCGACGCCGCCGCCGTGATCGCGCCAGGCGAAGATGGCGGGGCTGGTGCGGACGGTGCTGCCCTGCACGGTCATGTTCTTGTTGGTCGCGTCGATGCCGATGCGGCGGTAGGACTGGTTGTTGTGCTTGTTGCCGCTCGCGGCGTCTTCGGGCTGGACGTACATGCTGGAGACGAAGTAGGTGGCTCCGGAGTTGCCGAGCTTGGTGTCGGGGGCGATCAGTCGCTTGGCGAGCGTCGCTTGGCCCGAGCCCTGGTTGACCCACGGATAGGGGAAGTAGCCGTTGGCGGCGTTGACTTCAGACTTGGGGCCAAGGCCGCCCTGGCTGCCGTTGAGGCTTCCGCTGTAGGGGTCCGAGCAGCCGGGATAGAGAGCCGGGCAGGAACCGCCGGGCGTGCAGCTTGCACAGAGGTTGCCCTGGAGGGCGCAGAACCCGTGCTTGAGCCAAGCTTGGCCGATCTGCTCGAAGCGGCCGTTGAGCAGGCGGTACATGTTCTGGGAGATGACCGGGTGCTGGTTGTTGCCGGAGATCCAGGTAAGCGGCTGATCGCCGAGGTTGCAGGAAATGGTGCCGATGGCGTACGCGCGCATCCCGTTGATCGCGCCGCCCGACGTGTAGTTCTGCGGGTCGTACAGGTCGCCGACGATGACGTCGGGGCCGGGGTTTTGCGCGTGGGCCGCGCCCGCCAGCGCGACAAGAGCGGCGAGTGAACAGAAGGTCTTCAGCATGGTCGAAAGCTCCGTGGCCGCCGACTGACGGCCGTTACACAACGAGTTGGCGCAGGACCGTTTCCCTCCGCGGAAACGACTCGCCGGTCGCAGTTTAACTCATCGGCGGGTTGCCCGATAGTGCAAATGCCCGATTTCGTGTTTTTCTGCCCGATGAAACGGTTGGGGGGCTTCGATCGGTTGGGCCGGCGGCTACCGCCGGTTTCGGTGGCACCAGGTCCGGATATCCAAGGCGGACCAGGCGTTCACGCAGCCCGTGGGCCGGACCCACCCTCGGCGGGCGGTGGCGACCCCGTAGCGGAGGTTGTCGAAATCCTCCCGCTCGTGGACATCGCAGTCGATGGCGATGAGACAGCCGAGCCGGACGGCTTCGCGGACATGGGTGTCCCGGAGGTCAAGCCGCATCCAGTGGCTGTTGATCTCGAGGGCGACACGGTTTTCCTTCGCGGCGGCGAAGATCTCGGCCATGCGGGGGGAGAGGCCGGGTCGGCGGTTGATGAGGCGTCCGGTGGGGTGGCCGAGGATGTTGACCAGCGGATGACGGACGGCGGCGAGGAGGCGGTGGGTCGCGGTTTCCTCGTCTTGGGAGAGCGCGGTGTGGGGTGAGGCGACCACGATGTCGAGCTGCTTGAGCACCTCATCGGGGTAGTCGAGCGTGCCGTCGGCGAGGATGTCGACCTCGCTGCCGGCGAGGATCTGGATGTGCTTGAGCTTCTCCTGGGCTCGGCGGACATCCTCGATGTGCTGGAGGAGGCGTTCAACGGACAGGCCGCCGGCTTGGGCGCTCGAGCGGGAGTGGTCGGTGACGGCGATCGTGTGGAATCCGCGTTCGTGAGCGGCGGAGGCGAGCTCTTCGATGGACATGCGGCCGTCGGACGCGGTGGTGTGGGCGTGGAGCTCGGCTTTGATGTCGGGAAGATGGATCGCGGCCGCCGGAGCGGTCGCCGCGGTCGCGAAAAGGTCGAATTCACCCGAGGCTTCGCGCAGTTCGGGTGGGATCCAGCGGAAGCCCAAAGCGGCGAAGACCTCCTCTTCGGTCGCGGCCGCGATCGGATCGATGTCGGCCCAGGAGGGCGGCTCGGACCCCGGCGCCGGCGCGGGGAAGAGGCCGTACTCGTTGAGCGTCAAGCCTTTTTTCTGGGCGACTTCGCGGAGGTGGACGTTGTGGTCCTTGGAGCCGGTGAAGTACATCAGGGCCGCTCCGAACCGGCCCGGAGGAACGACCTTGAGGTCGGCTTGGATCTGGGCGACCTGACCCGAGCCCCACCGAGCGGCGCCGCCGGCCGCCGCGACCATGACGGAGCTCTTGCGGTCGCCGGCGGAAATGACGGCGGTCACTTCGGGAAAGGAGCGGAACGCAGCGGAAATCGACGCAGCATCGTCGGCTTCGACCAAGAGGTCCAGATCGCCCACGGTTTCGCGTCCGCGACGGAGCGAGCCGGCGTATTCGCAGCGACGAACGCCGGGGAGGGCGCGGATCCGCGCGGCGAGGCGTTCGGCGAGGGGTGTGATGACGCCGGTGTTTTGACGCTGACCGACGGTGTCGGAGAAGGTCATGGACTGCTTGAGCTTCTCGACGGACTTGGCTCCCATGCGCGGCAGGGTCAGGATGGAGCCGTCGTCGATGATCCGCTTGAGGCCGGCGAGGTCCGTGACTCCGCCCTGGTTCCAGAGCACGGCCACGGTTTTGGGCCCAAGTCCCGGCAGCTGCAGGAGATCGAGCAGCCCCGCGGGGACGCGGGCGATGATCTCGTCGAACTCGGCGATGGTTCCGGTCTTGCGGAACTCGATCACTTTGTCGGCGATCTTGGCGCCGACCCCCGGCACGGCGAGCAGGGCGGCGCGGTTCTCGGCGAGGGGTCCGAGGTCGCCGGGATAGTCCTCGAACGTGCGGCTTGCCCGAGCGAGGGCGTTGATGCGGAAGGAGTCTTCGCCGAGGATCTCAAGGACCTTGGCGGCGCGGGAGAAAGCCTCGGCGAGGTTGGCGTTGAAGGACATGCTTGGAGGGTACGAAGGCCGCTGTGCCGCGCGGGGCTAGAGGGGCGGGGGCGGGTAGTGTTCGGCGATGTAGCGTTCGACCATGTCGACCATGGCTTCGCGCTCGTCGCGGTCGACGGTGAGGAGGCTGGCGACCCATCGGCGGACGAGTTCGGGTCCGAGCTGTTGGAGGAGCTCAACGAGCATCTTCGTGTGGTCGTTTGGGGAAAGCGTTCCGGAGCTTGAGAACCCGCTGGGGGATTGCCACAGCGGCTGTTTGCGGCTCTGGGGAAGCGGGGGTGGGGGCGGCGGGCTGTGGGGCTGTGCGGGCGCCGGCGGGACCTTCGGCTTGCCCGACGGTCGCGTGCGACGCGCGGAGGCCGGCTTGGCCATCGTGCGACTCCTGGGAAGAGGGCGGGAAAACCGG
>JBIKTT010000207.1:0-5011 GCA_044347925.1 Phycisphaerales bacterium | reverse complement strand
CCGATGCGGCGCTTGGTCTCGACGTCGGTCGGCGGGCGACCGAAGACGGCGATGCGGCCGGAGGAGGGCCGGAGCAGCCCGAGGATCATCTTGATGGTCGTGCTCTTGCCCGAGCCGTTGGGGCCCAGGAGGCCGAAGATCTCGCCGCGATCGATCTGGAACGAGAGGTTCTCGACGGCCCGGGCGCGGGCCCGCATCCAGAAATCGCGGAAGGTCCGCGTGAGCTGCTGGCAAACGACCACGGGCTGAGTCTGGTTCACGAACGGGCTCCCTTCCGGCCGCGGGGCCGGTTCATCACAGTCACTGACTCACGGTCGTGGAGTCCTTGGGCCGGTGGCGCTCGGTCATCAGCGCGTTCATCCGGTCGACGGCGGCCTTGTCGGCTTCGCGCTTCTTGATGTCGCGGATGATCTCCTTCATGATCTCCGGATCGCGGTTGAGCGCGAGGTCGATCGACTTGACGCCGTCGGGCACGAGCATGACCTGCACGTCCTGACGCGAGAGGAACCCGCGGACGGAGTCGGCCACCTCGTTCGCGAGGGTCAGACGGGGGTTGATCTTGTACTGGGCGAGCTTCTGGGCGTAACGCTCGTACTCGGAACGGCGGCGGGTGGTGACCTCGGACCGGTACTGCTTGGCTTCGGAGACGATGGAAGCGACGACGCCGCTCTGGATGCCCGGGACGGCGGCGCCATCGACCTGGATGGGCTCGCCGGACATCATGGTGTTGATCTGGTTGAGGATCTCTTCGGGCTTGCGGGTGCCGCGGCCCTCGATCGCGACCTCGTACTCGTCGAGGAGCTTGCGGAGCGGCTCGACGCTGTCGCCGGCGAGGCTGGTCAGAAGCGTCTGGGCGGTGGACTCGGCCGCGGCCATCTGCTTGGTCGCGTCCGACACCGAGCCCTGGACGGCGTTGAACCGTTCACGGACCCAGAGCGGCGGCGTGACGTTCTCGAGCAGGACCTGCTGAAGGCGAATGCCGGACTTCACGCGGTCGAGCTGAGCTTGCGCGATCGCTTTGGCTTTGGCCGCGACGCTTCCGAGATCACCGCCGGTCTGGCGGAGAAGCTCATCGATGTTGACCTTGGCGCACGCCTGAACGACGCCGCGCTTGACGGCGGACTTCACCAGATCACGCTCCATTTCGGGAAGCACGTTCTGGGCCCACTGAGCGTGGTTGTCGCGCGAATACAGGATCTTCCACTGCGTGTGCGCGAGGTTGCCGTCGGCCGTGAGGTTCGATCCGCCCTGACCAGGCGTCAGGTTCGGCATCTTGGTGAGCATGTCGATCGGCTTGGTGAGGTCGGCTTCGCTGGCCGCGAAGACCCAGAACTCACGGTCGAGCTTGAGCTCGGCCTGACCGATGTCGACACGGATCAGTTCGCCGACGGGGTAGGGCGGGCTGAGGGACAGGCCGGGCTCGACGTCGGACTTGCTGATGGCGCCGAAGAGAAGTCGGATGCCGCGCTCGTTCTCCTGCACGGACTGCGAGCCGCTGACGACGAACAAGCCCGCGAGCACCAGCATGCCGGCTTGGATCAGCCGGAGGGTGATCCGCAGAGCGTCGGCCAGCGACTGATTCGCCGGGTCGAGAAGCTCGCTGTCGTTGCCGGTGCTGTTGCCGCTTCGGAGGGTGACGCCGGTTGGACGGCTTCGGCCCGGCGGGCCTCCGCCGCCCGTGGGCCCGTCGGCCGCGCGGAGAATGCGGATCAGGTCGTTCACTTGGCACCCCCGGTCGCGGGCTTCTTGCCCGCGGCTTCATCGATTTCACGCATCATCAGGTCGACGTAGTCGCCCTTGATGGCGCGGAGGATGGGGCTGGTGGTCGGCAGGACGAGGGTGGTTTCCTTGCGGCCCTGCACCTGCTTGAGCATCTCGACCTCGACGAGGAACTGCGCGAGAGCGGGGTTCTCCTGCTGCATGGAGTAGTAGCGTTCGGCTTCCTTGTCGCCCTTGGCGCGGATCTCGGCGGCGAGCTGGCGGGCGAAGCTCTCGATGCGGCGGGCGTCGGACTCGGCTTTGGTCTTGACGCCCTCGGCTTTGGATTCGGCGTTGGCGGTGATGGCTTTGGCTTTGGCGTTCTGGGTCTCGGCCATGCGCTCGAAGACCTTGGTGGTGGTTTCCTGGGGGAGAGCGATCTGGCTGATGCCGACGTCGACGACCTCGATGCCCATGGTGGCGAGGGTGATCTCACCGCCGGCGGGCGTGCCCTCGACGGCTTTGGGGGCTTTGGCCGCGAGGTTGGAGAGGACATCGCGTTCGAGCTCGCCCAGACCGTCGACGTTCTGGTCGGCGTTGAAGAGGCGGCCGAGTTCGAACTTGCTGACCGCGCCCATGGCGTTGCGGAGATTGGACTTCACGGTGTCGTCGGCGATGCGGTAGTGCTCGCTGGGGGCGCCGCCGGCGCTGCTGAAGCGCTGGAAGAACGCGAGCGGGTCGCTGACGCGCCAGACGCAGAAGGACTCGACGATGATCTGGCGCCCGTCCTTGGTCTGCTGGGTTTCCAGGCGGACCTGGCTGACGCGCGGACGCGTGTCGTAGGTCGTGACGGAGTCCATCAGCGGGATCTTGAAGCGAAGGCCCGGGTCACGCTTGACCGAGTCGGCCCCGGCCGAGCCGAACCGGGTCTTGACGCCCGCTTCGGTGAACCGGATCGTGTACGTCATCGTGTACGCGAGGAGGAAGACCGCCACCACCAACGCCAGAATGTAGAGTCCGAACTTTCTCACAACCTGCTCCAGTCTTTGTCGCCCGTCGTTCCGGGACGTCAGCTTCGTTCGATCAAGTTTCTCGCCGCACAGGGATCTCAGACCCGTTCATCCGCCGCTTCAAGGAGGCGGCTGGGAGACTTCGCTGTCGAGCACGGAGAACCCGCCCTCGGTGGACCGGTCCTGCAGGTCCATCCGGATCCGCAGGTCGCGCGAGTCATCGGTTACCACAAGCCGTGTCATACGCATCGACTCGACCATCGCTTCGTAGAAGTGGTGAGCCTTGAAGAGCGTCGGATTGGCGACAAACGAGGAGACCTGGCCCTGGTAGCGAAGAGCCCGTTCCCGCATGCCCAGGTGCTTCTCCCAACGCGCCGCTTTGGCCTCAGAAAGAGTCCTGGCCACGCTGCCCTCGCACTCAGCGAGGAGCGAAGCGATCATGGCTTCGTGGGCCTGCTGAGCTTCGGGGCTCGCCCCTTCGGCGGTCATGCGGTCCTTGAGCTCGATCGCGTCGACGAGCTTGCGAGCGAGTTCGAGCGACCCCGTGGTCTTGATCAGCTTCTCGACCGCGGCCGCGCTGGTGGCTTGGAACAGCCCCTCGGCACCCTGCTCGGCCTGCACGGTCTTCTCGAACGAGGGAGCCACGGTCTTGGCCGGGTGAACGCCGAGGACGCTGAGCGAAAGCACCTCGACACCGGCACCGCGAGCGGTCCCGTCACCGTTGGGGTTCAGTTTGTCGAAAGCCTCGGCGACCGCCTGCTTGATCTTGGGCGCGATCTGCACGCGGGCCGGGCCGAGAATGTCGTCGACCGAGTAGCCCTTGAGCGTGCGCATCACCACTCGCTGCGCCACGGCTTTGAGCATGGCTTCACGCTGCAGCGGCTCGCCCAGCCGCTCGAAAGCCTCCGCGTCACGCACGGCGTACTGGAGCGGGATCTCGACGGCCATCAGAGCCATATCGCTCAGCCACGCCGAATCCGGCGTCTGGTTGCTCGACTTGGCAACCTGAATCGGGCTGGGCCGGACGATGAAGAAAACCTCGCCCGCGCCGTGCTCATTGGTCCAGAGCACCGGCTCGGTGCGGTCCTTGGCGTTGGGCGGCTTGGCGAGCTGGATCGTGCGCACGCCGGTGGTCGTCTCGCCCTTCTCGATGACGCGGCCGCGCTCGTCACGCTCGAAGTAGCTCGGGATCGAAACCCGCTCGACCGGCCACGGCAGCTTGAAGTGAAGCCCGGGCTCGATCTCGCGCGAGAACTCGCCGAACCGGAGCACGAGGCCGCGCTGGTGCGGCAGAATGACCGTCGCACACGACAGGAGCCAGCCGATGAGCAGGCCCACGATCACGAGGTTGGCCACCGACCTGCTCAGGAGCTGATAAAGCCACGTCGACGTGACGTTGTACCCGAACTGGTAGTTGATCGCTTCGCTCGCGGACTCGGCGATCCGGTCGGGAGCGGCGGCGAAGCTCATGAGCCGCGAGTCGGCCGCGATCGTGCGCACTTCGCCGGCTTTCCGCGGACGGTAGAGATCCAGCAGGAAATTGACGAAGACTTCAACGCCCAGCACGCCGATCACCACGGGCACGATCACCTGCATCCAGCGGAGCGGAGCGTCCGGGCCCCAGATGTCGACAAGATGGGAGACCAGCGAAGCGACGCCGATGAGGGCCATGGCGACGGAGATGCCGGCACCCGCGCGAAGCTTGGCCCACGCGGGCTGCTTGGCCATGCCCGCGATGTACCGGGCGAAGGGGAAGCCGACCGCCGCGGCGACGGACCAGATGGCGATCGCCCAGCCGCGACCCTGAACGCCCATGAACGAGGTCTCGTCCACGATGTTGCGGGCCTGGTTGAACCGCCAGAGCGCGATCGCGATGAGGGACGCGCCGAAAGCCAGGCTCAGGATGGGCAGGATCCACTTCTCGACCAGGTCAAGCCGCTTGGCCGCGACCCGGAAGTCCCCGCCCCCTTCGAAGACGGATCCGCCCTGATCGGACGCGAGCGCCTCGTGTTCGAGGGCTTCGATCCGTTCGCGGCGGTGCTGGTCGTGCACGATGGCCAGCCCGATCCAGATCAGGACGCCGGCTCCGACGAACCACGCCGCGGTGACGGCGGTGTGGTCGGAGAACTTGACGCCGTAGACAAGGAGCGAAGCTGCCAGGACGGCGTGAACCACGGCGCCGATGAAGCACCGAGCCGTCGCCTTCTGATACGTCACATAGTCCGCCTTCATCGCGGCTCCATCTCTAGACGCGGCGTCCCGATCGGGCCGCCGGTCAAACTTCGGAACATTCACCTGCTCAC
>JBIKTT010000206.1:0-5016 GCA_044347925.1 Phycisphaerales bacterium | reverse complement strand
TCCGGAAGACCTTGTTGAGCTTGCCCGCTGGGTCGCCGGATACACGGTGACGCCCCTTGGCTTGGTCCTTGCGACGATGATGCCGGCCGCCGTGAAGAAGGGGGTGGGCCGCCGCAGCGAGGCCCGTCTCGCGCCCGCTTCCTCCCCGGACCCGAAAGTCCTGGCCGGACTCTCTCCCAAAGCTCGGCTCGCGTGGGACCAGATCACGTCGATGGATCCCAAGTCGTTCCCGATGCTTCTGGCGGACCTCTCGGCGGCGCTCGACGCGGCGGGGGTGCGCGGAGCGTGGAGCGTGCGGCGGTTCACGGGGCTTGGCCTGCTCGAATCAACAGAGCGGAGTGTCATCCGGGCCCGCGGGGCGTCGAGCTTGATCGAAGGCGGCGACGCCCGCCGCGCGATCGAGCCAGACTTGACGCCGGCACAGAAGAAAGTCGTCGACGGCATCGGAGCAACCGCCGGGACGTTCGGCGTGCACCTGCTCCGCGGTGTGACGGGGTCGGGCAAAACCGAGGTCTACCTCAGCCTGATCGCCAAGGTGATCGAGCGCGGCGAGGGCGCGATCGTGCTGGTGCCCGAGATCGCCCTGACACCGCAGGTTGAGCAGTGGTTCCGGGCCCGGCTTTCACCCAAGGGCGTGGGCGTCGCGGTGATGCACTCGGGCCTGAGCGCCTCGCAGCGCAACGCGGAATGGGAACGCGTCGCGACCGGCGAAGCACGCGTCGTCGTCGGGCCGCGATCGGCGGTCTTCGCGCCGATGGCCGGTCTGGGCCTCATCGTCGTCGATGAAGAGCACGACCACAGCTACAAGCACGAGCAGCTCCCCCGGTACAACGCTCGCGATGTCGCGATCAAGCGCGGGCACATCGAAGAGTGTCCAGTCGTGCTCGGTTCGGCGACACCCTCGATGGAAAGCTGGTGCAACGCGACCGTCGCGACACCCACCAGCGGCGACGACGAGAACCCCAAGCCGCGGTTCTCGCTTTGGACGCTGACCGACCGCGTCGGGGGCGGCAAGCTCCCCGCGGTTGAGATCGTCGACATGGCCGAGGAGCGGCGGACCCTCGCTCGCGAAGGCGTCGATGTGTCCAAGCGGATGATCGGGCCGACGCTCGCATCGGCGATCGAGCGCACGCTCACCGACGGCGGCCAGGCGATCCTGCTCCTCAACCGCCGCGGATACGCGAGCCATCTGTCGTGCTCATCCCCCGCGTGCGGATGGGTGATGCGCTGCGACCACTGCGATGCGGGGATGGTCTTTCACAAGGACGCCAAGCTTCCCAAGGGCGGGCTTGTGCGCTGCCACCACTGCCTGGCCGAACAGCTTCTTCCCAAAGCGTGTCCCGCGTGCCAGCGTGCGGTCGGCCTCCTCGGCGCGGGCACGCAGCGTGTCGAGGAAGAGCTTGCTTTGCTGTTTGGGGCTTCGCTGGGGCTGGTTGAGGGCAAGACCTACCTGCGGGTCGACTCCGACACGATGGCGACGGCGAAGGACTACGCGGATGCGCTCTCCAGGTTCGGAAGCGGCGCGGTCAAGCTGCTGCTTGGCACGCAGATGATCGCCAAGGGCCTGGACTTCCCGAACGTGCGGCTGGTCGGCGTGATCTCCGCGGACGTGGGCCTCAACATGCCCGATTTCCGAGCGGGTGAGCGGGCTTTCCAGCTTGTGTCGCAGGTCGCGGGCCGGGCCGGCCGCGGAGAGCAGACGGGCCGCGTCGTCGTCCAGACCTACGAACCGACCAATCCCGCGATCGTCCTGGCGGCCAAGCACGATTACGAGTCCTTTGCCGCCGCCGAGCTTGCAACGCGCCAAGCCGCGAGCTTGCCGCCGTGGGTGCGCATGGCGCGGATTATCTGCCGCGAGAACGACTCAGCGGAATCGCAGGCCCACGCTCGCGAGCTTGCGGTCAAGCTCCGCGAGAACCCCGCGCTCACGGTGATCGGGCCGATGGAAGCTCCGATCGCGAAGATCGCGACGTACTACCGCTGGGCGGTTGAGGTGTACGCGGATTCGCCCGGCGTGCTTCAGCGCGGCTTGAACGACCTCCGCCGTCAGGGGCTTCTCAAGTCCGACAGCCGGACGGCGGTGGATGTCGATCCCCTCTCGCTGCTTTAACGGTGGGGATGCATGCTCATCGTCGACGTGTACAACATCCTGCACGCCCGCCGAAGCGGGACCGGCGCGGATGTGTGGAGCGTTGCGACGCTGCTTGATGCGCTTTCCTTCGGCCGGTACGCGGGGGAAGAGATCGTGCTCGTGTGCGACGGGTCGCCGGAGCGTGTGGAAGAACGGTCGAGGGGCGATGCGGGCCGCGTGCGTCGCGTGCTTTACGCCAACACGCCGCCGCACAACCGCGAAGCCGACGACCTGATCGAGGAGCTTGCTGAGGAAGCTTCGGATCCGCGCCGGGTGACGATCGTGAGCAGCGACCGACGGCTCCGCACGTTCGCGGCCCGCTTGCATGCGCGGAGCGTGACGGCGCGGGACTTTCTCGCGCACCTCGCGACCGACATCGCCAAACAGGCCGCTCGCGGGGCACGGGCCCGGCGCGAAGACGCCGAACCGCTTGACGCCGCGAGCGTCGCGTGGTGGATGGGGTACTTCGAGGGCCGGAGAGCCGCGGAACCGGCTCCAACCTTGCGGAAGGACGCGGCCAAGCCCGGCACCAAAGCGGGCGGGAAGAAGCCCGGCGGCTCCAAGCCCGCGACGCGGCCGGCGAAACCGGCGATGATCGACATCGAAGCGGAGCTGCCCGACCCGTCGCTTCTCGATATGGAGCAATGGCTGACGCGGCACCCGCCGCCCAAGCGAAGCCCGCGTCGTTGAGGCGCGGAAAAGCGCGAGAGGGGCTTGCTCGCGCGAATCCCCCGGCCGAGACCACGCGAAACCACTCGCATGCATTCACGCATGCGCATCCTGGCGGGACTGGTGCTCATCGTCGGACTGTTCGCGTGCGGCCGGGTGTCGGACTCTCCAGCTCCGCGTAGCGATGCACGCTCGGACGGGTCTCAAGCCGCGCCGTCGCGGCCGAGCGGCTCGCCGGATCTCACATCCGGGCTGAACGTGCCCGGCGGGCAGCGATTCATCTTCGCCGGGGGGCAGCGGTCGGGGTTCACCGCGTTCGCAACCAACCGCGGATCCGTGCCGGTGACGATCGCGGCGGAACTGGACGGCGAGCGGCGAGAGATCGTGACGATCGCTCCCGGCGAGAAAGCCTCGTACGAATTCGCGGCGCGGGAAGCGGCGCTCTTCGAGAACCCGTCCTCACAAGACGCGGCGGTCAAAGTCGAGGTCTGGGGCGAGACCAGCGTGGGCATGCGGTATGTGAAGCTGGCGAAGTAAAGGCCGGAAGTCTGCATGGATGCGGTCGCGATCTCGCGGAGTTGCCGAGCGTGCCACTTCGAAAGCAAGTCGCAGCGTACCTCGCCAAGCATTCATATTCCCGTCCGCGTCGTCATTGCATCGGTTGGATGATCGGATACGATCTGCCCGAGGCGATGCATGAAACACTGGAACTTCGGACGATCAACCCGAACGACGGCAGGGAGCTTCGAAGAATCATCGTCGAAGCTCCGTCTGAGCCTCATGCCCGGCAGTGGGCTCTGGATCGAAAGATGCTCGTGGATGGTGTGCGGAGCGTCGCGCTCGAGGAGATCCCGAAGGGCACCACGATCGAGCGTTACGAACGTCGCCCGATCGATCCGCTCACGATCATCGCGGAAAGCCCGCTGATCCGGTCGCCGGTCTTCACCATCGCTCTGGGCACGATGCTTGGTATGTTGCTGAGTGGGCTCATCGTGATGCTGCTTTTCGGGAGGTAGCGGGAATCGTGGGGTGCGTTCGAGCCGCCACCGCGAGCACAACCGTTCTCGCTCCGCGATCGAAAGGTCACGGCGGCCCCCCGGACCCTAAGCACAAAGGCGGAAACCGGCTCACCGATGGCTGAGGGTCGCCATGCTCAGTGTCATCAAGCTCTTCGCGAAGCGAGATACCGCGTGATCGGTCCGGGGACGGTCAGGCTCAGGACCACCGCTACACACACCGTGGCGAAAGGCGTCATCAAGAGCAGGGTGAAGATGTTGGGCGAGCTCGAAACAAGAGCGAGGCCGACGGAACCCAAAGCGATCAGCGAGGCAATCCCGTACAACGCGACCGTCAGCCATCGTGCCCACGCGTGACCGACGAGCACGAACAGAAAGAGACCGATTTCCAGCGTTGACCTGCCGATCTGGGCACACGTCGGGCCAGAATCACGAAGAACCACCGAAAGAACGATGACCCCGATGTTGACCGCGAACGCCGTCGCCAGCACGCCCGCCAGCAGCCACGCACCGCGTGCCAAGTCCGAACGTCGAGCCAGTTCTTCCGGACTTGATGACTCCACAATCAGTTCCTCAGAACCGCTCACGGCGCCCAGACGTTGCTCACCGACTCGTGCTTGTGCACGGGCACGGCGTTCTTCGCGGTTCCGTTGGCCATGCTGCTGAGGTGGATCTTCCCGCTTTGCAAGCCCGGAAAGTGCTCGCCTTCCCAGCTCTTGGGATAGTTCGGGTCGTCCCATTCCAAAGCCGCTTTGGTCGGGAAGAGGGGTCGGAACGTGTCGCACATCACGGCGAGTTCGTTGGTGTAGGTCGCTTCGAGCGACGCTTCGATGGTGCCGGGGTGCGGGCCGTGGGGGATGCCCTGCGGGTGAGCGGTGAGGGACTGGCTTTCGATGCCTTTGCGGGCTTTGTAGTTGCCGCTGACGTAGTAGAGGACTTCGTCGCTATCGAGGTTGCTGTGGTTGTAGGGCACCTTGATGGCTTGGGGGTGGTAGTCGAGCATGCGCGGAGCGAAGGTGCAGATGACGAAGTTGTGAGCTTCGAACGTCTGATGGATCGGCGGGGGCATGTGGAGAGCGCCGGTGATGGGGCTGAAGTCATCGGCGTTGAAGATGTAGGGGTAGTAGCAGCCGTCCCAGCCGACGACGTCGAGGGGGTGGTAGTGGTAGGTGTAGCTGTGCACGAGGTCACGGGCTTTGA
>JBIKTT010000391.1:0-3336 GCA_044347925.1 Phycisphaerales bacterium | reverse complement strand
CCCCGGCAACTAAGCTGAATTCCAGCCTCTGACCGATGAAAGCACCCGCTCCCGAGCGGGTGCTTTTTCTTTTCCGCCCAGCCCACACCCCCCCGCTCAAGGCCCCCCGCCCTACCATGTCCGACCATGAAGCATGCTGAACGTGTCGTGATCTACGCCGGCCTTGGACTCTGCCTCGCGCTCGCCGCCGGTTTCCCCGGCCCCGGCGCTGTCGCCACCGCAAGCCGCCCGGCCACCGTCGAGCCCAAGCCCGTCCGTATCGCCACCCTCGACCTCGGCAAGCTCATCGTCGACCAGTACCAGCTCAGCGAGTCCTACAAAGCCGCCCGCGCCGCCGAAGAAGCCAAAATGAAGCCGCTCCAGGACCTCCTCCTGGGCATGCGTACCCGCCTCGAAAAACTCGACCAGAAATCCCCTGAATTCCAGGCCGAAATCCCCATCTACCAAGCCAAGGTCCAGGAGCTCCAGGAGGTCGAGAACGCCGTCCAGGCCTTCTCCGCCAAGCAGGTCGCCCAGGCCACCAAGGAAATCGCCGCCGCCGCCAAGGTCGTCGCCGACGCCTCCGGTTACTCCCACGTCCTCCTCTCCCGGCCGGTCGATGCCGAGTTCCGCCTCCCCAACCCCGACGGCGCCCTCGCCGAAGCCCTCCAGCGCACCGTCCTTGTCGGCGAAGCCGGCACCGACATCACCGAAGCCGTGCGCAAGGAACTCAAGCTTCCCCCGCCCATCACCGTGACCCCCGTCGGCCCGGTCGGCCCCGCCGCCGCCCCGGCTTCCAACGTCCCGACCCCGCCCCCCGCGGCTCCGGCTGCTTCGCCCAAATAGTCCGGCTAAGTAACGCCGCATCCTTACTCACCCGGCAGCGTGACCGTGAACTGCGACCCGCGACCGGGTTCGGAGTGGACGTCGATCTTGCCGCCGTGGGCTTCGATGAGGCGTTTGGTGGTCGAGAGCCCGAGGCCCGAGCCGCCGGGCTTGGTCGTGACATAGGGCTTGAAGATGCTCGCGATGAGCTCGGGCTTGATGCCCGGGCCGGTGTCGATCACGTGGATCGTGGCGGACGGTGTTCGCTCGCGATCGATCTGCCGCGCGGTGCGGACGATCAGTTCGCGAGGGTCGTTGGTCGTGCCGGGCGGCGGGAAAGCCTGCACCGCGTTGAGGAGCAGGTTGAGGAGGGACTGCTTGATCGCGGCGGGGTCGACGAACGCGGGGACCTTGCCGGGCGCGGTGTCGACGCGGAGGCGGACGCCGGCTTGCTCGGCTTGGGGCATGAAGAAGTCGGCCAGTTCGTGGACCAGCTCGTTGAGGTCGACGCTTCGGCGGTCGAGCTTGAGGGTGCCGGCGTACTCGAGGAAGTCCTGCAGGATGCCCTTGAGGCGTTCGGCTTCGCGGCGGAGGGAGTCGGACCGGCGGATGAGGCGGGCTTTAACGTCGGGATCGGTGGGGACGTCGGGCTCGATTTCGCTGGCGGCTTCGGAGATGAGCTGAGCGTTGAGGCCGATGGTGGAGAGAGGGTTCTTGATCTCGTGGGCGAGGCCGCCGGTCATGGCGCCCAGGTCGGCCATGCGTTCGGCGGCGCGGGCGCGGCGTTCGGCGGCGCGGACGCGGCGGACCGCGCGCTCGACATACCAGAGCCAGCCGAGCGAACCCGCCGCCAGCCCGAGCGCGAGCCCGAGAGCGAACCAGACGCCGGGATGCCAGGTGGCGGCGAGCATGGGCGGAGTTTACACGTCCTCCACAAAAGAACGGGCCGGGCGAATGGTCGCCCGGCCCGTCTTGCATTCACATCGAAGGAGCGATCGGCGGGGCGTCACGCCCCGGCTCGCGATCGATCACTTCTTGTTCTTGGCGTCCTGGTATTCCTTCAGGGTGCCTTCGAGCTGGGACTTCATGTTGGCGTTCTTGGTGACTTCGATGGCCTTGGTCTGGATCTCGATGGCCTTGTCGGTCTCGCCCTTGATGAAGTGGATGCGGGCGACGGTGTCGAGGATCATGCCCTCGTCGTCGGTGCCCTTGGCGAACTCGGCGCCCTTGGTGGCGGCGCGGTAGGCGAGGTCGAGGTCCTTCTTCTCGATGCCGCCGTCGGGGTCGACGATGGTCCAGGCGATCTCGTTGAGCTTCATCGCGTCCTTGGAAGCGATGGCTTCGTCGGCCTGCTTGCTCATGATCTTGTAGGCTTCGGTGAACTCACCGGCGGAGAGGAGGAGGCGGAGCTTGGTGTCGCTCATGACTTCCGCGACGGCGGGGTGTTCCTTCTCGAACGCGGTCCAGTCGGTGAGGGCGCCCTTGCCGTCCTTCTGGGCTTTGCCCATGATCTCGCCAAGGGTCTTTTCCGCGGCCTGAAGCTTGGCGGGGCTCGTCTTGATGTCCCACTTCTTGGCGACGACGTCGGCGAGGACGGCGTCAAGCCACATGGGGTGGCCCATCCAGGCGATCTTGCTGTCCTGGTCGACGACGAAAGCCGAGGGGATGCCGTTGCGGCCGGCGGCTTTCATGTAGTTGGTGTCCATCTTCTTGGCGTTGCCGTCGAAAGCGACGGTGTAGGCCATGCGGTCACCCTGGGCTTTGACGAAGTCGGCGGCTTTGGCGAAGGTCTTCTCGTTGTACTCGCGGTCTTCCCAGATGTTGACGCCGATGATGGTGACGTTGTCCTTGTACTGCTTCTGGAGCTTGGAGATGTGCGGCATCGCGGCGATGCACGGCCCGCACCAGGTGGCCCAGAACTCGACGACGTAGACGCGGCCCTTCTCAAAGCCGGTGACCTCGTTGCCCTTGAGGAACTTCTCGACTTCGAAAGCCGGAGCGGCGTCGCCGATGGCGAGCTTGGCGGTGGGCTGGGCCTTCTTCTCCGTGGCGGGAGCGGCCGGGGCGGCGGGGGCCGCGGGCTTGTCCTGGGCGAGGGCGGAACCGGCGAACATCATCAGAGCGGCGATCGAGAGCGTCCGTTTCAACATGGCAGGCCTCCTTCAGGCATATGGGACGCTTGCCGGACCGAACCAGGTCCGGAAAGCGTCTGGGTATGTTAGGGAGATCGGCTGGGGAGGGGTTGGAGGGGGAAAAACGGGGGTGTTCGGAGCCCCTGAGGCTGCGTCGTCGCCCAAGGTCCGGGTTGCGTCGGCGCGCGGGTGTCGCCTCATTGGGGCTTGGCGGTTTCCGTCGCGGAAACCCAGGCCTGACGGCCTGGGCTTTCTTCTTGGGCACCGTTGGGGCGGGGATGCGAGGGAGAGACAGGTTGCTTGATGAGGTGGCGATGCGGTTGGGAGACCATCGAAGATCCCTCATCCGCCGCTGGGGCGGCACCTTCTCCCCGTGAAGCACGGGGAGAAGGAGGGGATA
>JBIKTT010000205.1:0-5036 GCA_044347925.1 Phycisphaerales bacterium | reverse complement strand
TCGGGTTCTCCGCCGGCGCCCTCTCGGCACCCGCGGTCGTCGCACGCCTCCGCGAGCGCGGCGTCGACACGGTCGCGGCCACCGTGCTCATCGGCGGAGCCGCCAACCTCGTCGAGGTCGCAGCGCGAAGCACGTTCTACGACGGCGGAGTCATGCTCGAATCCCGCCCGCCCAACCCCGGCGAGAACGTCCGGAGGATCGATCGCCCCAACCGCCCGTCCGCCGAACTGGTCGGCAAGCTGGGCAAGCGGTACCTCGAGCTCTGCCAGCTCGACCCGTACCACACCGCCGCGGCGCTCCGCGGAATGCCGGTCCTTCAGGTCCACGCGATCTGGGACACCTGGGTCCCCGCCGACCTGGGCGACCTGCTCTACGAACGCCTCGGCAAGCCCGACCAGCTCTGGCACACCGGCGGCCACGGCATGCTCTTCTATTTCCTGCCCGGGCAGGCGTCCTGGATCGCCGACTGGGTCGAACGCAAAGCCCCGCCGCCGCCGGCTTTGGACCGGGAATCCAAGGGCCTGGGCTCTCACTGACGCAAAACTTCGGACCCTTCGTCGACATCGTGCGCCATGTTGCTGCCGGCCCGTGGCGTCCACGGACCGACCAAGGAGTCCACAATGTCCGCTCGTATCCTCCGCACGCTCGCGCTCAGCGCGGGTCTGGCTGTCGCCCACACCGTCCACGCCCAGTGCGACATCTACTGGCCCAATGTTCCCGACTTTGACCAACGGCGAGTGACTCGCGTTGATCCGAACAATCCGTTCATCGTCACGCATGTCGGCCTCCCGAACAACGGGTCGGTCCACTGCGTGCCCACCTCCATCGCCAACTTGCTCGCGATCCTCGACGATGCCGGCTTCAACGTCATCCCAAACTCCAACCAGCCGAACTGGGAGGGTCAGCTCCCGATCTACAACACCGTCGGCACCCTCCTCTTCAACCTCGGCGAGTACATGGACACCGACGACGGCGGCACCAACCACGGCGACAGCGTGGAGGGCATGGTCGACTGGATCTCCGACCGCGGGTACGGCATGTACTTCATCGGTTGCGGGTTCAAAGCCGACGATGACAAGTTCCCACGTCCCAGTCGCATCTACCAGCTCGTCAAAGCCGGCTGGCCCACCACCTTCGGGTACGGGCGCTACTACCGCGACGGCGACCAGCTCGAACGCGACGGCGGCCACGCGATCACCGCCGTCGGCACGTACGACGGTTGCGACCTCATGCGTCCGCAGGTCCTGTACCACGATCCCAACACCAGCCCGGACAACGAATCCCGCATCCTGCAGTCCGAGTTCACCACCGTCACGCGGACCCTCTACCGCCGCTTCTGGAACATGGACGGCGATCTCGCCTCCGTCTACTCCTTCGACGAGACTTTCAACGGCACCGCGGAGGATCCCGTTCGCGTGTTTGACTCCTACCGGTACATCCTCCCGCTGATCGCGCTTGGCGTGCACCCGGTCAATCCCAATCTGCTCGTCTCGTTCCAACTTCCCGGCGTCTTCACCGGAAGCGGCGCTCAGCAGGAAGAAGCAACGTCTCCCACCGCCGGCCCGATCCTCGACATCGCCTTCGACCACACCGAGGTCTCGCACGTCGTGCTTGCGGGAGCGGGCCGCGGCGGTCAAGCCGGTCTCTTCGCGTACGACTTCGTCGGTCGCTCCTTCGACCGCTTGGCGTCCTTTGACCGCAACCCCGACCGCTTGCTTCTCGACCGGTACGGAGCCTGCTACGTGCAGCTCGGCGCGATCGTTCAGAAGTACAAGCTGGTGGACAACCGCCCGATCCCGCTCGGCTCGCTCACGCTGCCAAGCCCGGCGACGGCGTGGGCGATCGACGACGCGACGGACACGATCGTGGCCCTGACCGACAACAACACGCGTCTCGTTCGGTTCACGGCCGACCTCAGCCCGGTGGGCAACACGCCCATTCCCGGCGGCCTGACGCTCCCCGGAGACGGCTCGGTCGCGATCAACCCGCTCACCGGCCGGGTCTGGCTGGCTTCGAGCTTGGGCGCGGGCGCGTTCGAGATCGCCTTTGACACCAACGGCCGCACGTCCGTCGCTTCCACGGCGTCCAACTCGGCCCTCCGGAACATCAAGGGGTTCTCGTTCGACCGTCTGGGCAACATGCTCGCCCTCTGCGACGGATCGGTGCGTCAGTTCGCCCTGAGCGCCTCCTCTGGTCGCTGGTCGATCAACCCCGACAGCCCCTGGGGCGTCTTCGCGGACATGCGGATGAGCCGGCTGACGGACCTGACCCGGTCGCGGCACAACGAGAACGCGCGGAACCTCACGCCCGGCTGGCGTGACATCGATCCGGTGGATGAGCCGTTTGACCCGGGCGTTCCGCAGTGCGGAGCGGACTTCAACCTCGACGGATTCCTCGATTTCTTCGACTACGACGAGTACGTGCAGTGCTATGAGGGCGGCCGCTGCCCGCGAGGCCGCACCGCCGACTACAACGGCGACAACTTCGTCGACTTCTTCGACTACAACGCGTATGTCGAGGACTTCGAGCGCGGCTGCTGATCATCTCGACCATCCCGCTCGCGGCTCCGGCGCTCTCGCCGGAGCCGCTTTCGTTTGGGGCGCGGGTGACGCACGCCGAACGCCGCATTCGGTGCGCTGTACCCCCGTCAAAGCACGGGCGAACGACGCGCCGACGCGTGCCGAACCACCGAAATTCCGCGGGGAAAGCTCGATTGTTGGTTCGGCGCGAATATCGTTTCGCACTGGAGACGCGCCGCATGTGGTACGACGCACTCTTCTCTGGGTCCGCCGCTTGGTTCGGAATCCCCGCCGTCCTCGGAACGGCCTTTTTCATGCTCCGCACGGCTCTGGGGTTCCTCGGGGTCTTCTCCGACGTCGGCGATTCCGTCGGCCACCACGACGTCCCGCACGACATTCCGCACGATGTGCCCCACGACCTCCCGCACGACGCCCCCATGGGCGAAACGCCCCTCGCGCACCACGCCGATGTCCCCCATCACCCCGCCGGGCACGGCCAGGCTTCGCACGCCGCTCCACTCGTCACCGCGGCGGAGATCTTCTCGGTGCAGTCCCTCGCGGCTTTCGCCGGGGCTTTCGGGTGGGCGGGGCTGATCGGTCGGGAGCACTTTGGAGCCTTCGGCGGAGCTCTCGTCGGCCTGGTCGCGGGCGTCTCGGTCGCCGCGAGTGTGATCGCGATCTTCCGCCAGTTCCGCAAGTTCGAATCCGACGGCACCATCACCCTCGCCGACATGCTCGGCCTGGAAGCGACCGTCTACGTGCGCATTCCCGCCCGCGAGTCCGGCTCGGGTCAGATCCGGGTCGAGGTCCGCGGTGCGGAGCGGTTCGTCAACGCGATCTCTCGGGATGCCATGATCCCGACGGGCACCCGCGTCCTCATCCTCGCCGCCAATCCGGACAACAGCGTCGTTGTCCAATCGCTCGCGGAGCCTGCCGAAGTCACGCAGGCTCCGCTTCACCAACCGCCGTCCGCTCAACAGCGGCCGGCTCTTGAGCAGGGGGAAT
This sequence comes from Phycisphaerales bacterium, assembly GCA_044347925.1. GTDB lineage: Bacteria > Planctomycetota > Phycisphaerae > Phycisphaerales > UBA1924 > UBA2396. Next base: position 1,512 of record JBIKTT010000205.1, on the reverse strand, counting down.
CATGACTTCAAGCGTCTTTCTCGCAGCGGACACGGGCATTTACTGGGCGGGCGCCATCGCGCTGCTGTCGCTCATCGCCCTCTCCTTCCTCGCGTGGCTCCTGTCCAGGTACCGCAAGTGCCCGCCCAACAAAGTCCTCGTCGTCTACGGCCGGGTCGGAGCGGGCAAAGCGGCGAAGTGCCTCCACGGCGGCGGCACGTTCGTCATGCCCGTCATCCAGGACTTCGCTTACCTCTCCCTCGAGCCCATGGTGATCGACATCCCCCTCGAGGGCGCCCTCTCGCGGAACAACATCCGCGTCAACGTTCCGGCAAACTTCACCGTCGGCATCTCGACCGACCCGGTCCTCATGAATAACGCCGCGATCCGTCTGGGCAGCCTCTCGCCCCAGTCCATCCAGGAGCAGGCGCAGGACATCATCCTCGGCCAGCTGCGTCTCGTCATCGCGACCCTCACCATCGAGGAAATCAACCGCGACCGAGAGAAGTTCATGACGCTGATCAACGAGAACGTCGGCCAGGAGGTCAACAAGGTCGGCCTCGAACTCATCAACGTCAACCTCCGCGACATCACCGACGAGTCCGGGTACATCCAAGCCATCGGCAAGCGCGCCGCCGCCGAAGCCATCAACCGCGCCAAGGTCGAAGTCGCCCAGCAGGAACGCGAAGGCGCCACCGGCGAAGCCATCGCCGTCCGCGAACGCAACGTCAACGTCGCCAAGGAAACCGCCACCTCCGCCGAAGGTCAGAAGGAAGCCGAGCAGCGCCGACGCATCACCGTCGCCGCCATGGAAGCTCAGGCCGTCCAGGGCGAACTCCAAAGCCAGCGCGACATCGAAATCACCCGCGCCCAGCGCCAGTCCGAAATGGAGACCGCCAAGAAACAGGCCGAACAGGAACAGCGAATCCGCGTCTCCGAAGCCGAGGCTCTCGCCGTCACCGGCGAGAACGCCGCTCGCGCACGCATGGCCGAAAGCCAGGCCAAACTCGCCGAGATCCAGGCTGAAAGCCGCAAACGCTCCGAAGTCGCCGCCGCCGAAGCCGCTCGCGCCATTCTCACCGCCGAACGCGAGAAGGAACTCGCCAGGCTAGCCAAGGAACAGATCGTCCCGCAGGAAATCGAAAAGCAGCGCATGGCCCTCGCCGCCGAGGCCGAAGCCGAAAAGCGCCGCCGCGAAGCCCAGGGCGAAGCCGACGCGATCACCTCCAAGTATGAAGCCGAAGCCTCCGGTATCCAGAAAGTCATGGAAGCCAAAGCCGACGGCTACCGCCGCCTGATCGAAAGCTGCGGCTCGGACTCCAACGTCGGACCCACCCTCCTGCTCATCGAACAGCTCCCCAAGCTCGTCGAAGCCCAGGTGAAAGCCATCCAGAACCTCAAGATCGACAAGATCACCGTCTGGGACTCGGGCACCGTGAGCGAGAACGGCCGCGGCACCACCGGCGAGTTCCTCTCCGGCCTGGTCGGCAGCCTCCCAAAACTCCACGAACTCGCCGCTCAGGCGGGGATCGA
>JBIKTT010000204.1:0-5072 GCA_044347925.1 Phycisphaerales bacterium | reverse complement strand
CGGGCCGACGTGGCGGCGGATGCACGGGAAGGTGATCGAGAAGCTCGCGGAAGCGGGCGCGGCGGGGGTCGTGCTCGACATGGCTTTCTCGAAGGATGCCGATGACCCGGCTTTTGATCGAGACTTTGCGGCGAGCATCGACAAAGCGCAGGCGGCGGGAGTGCCGGTCAGCGTCGGAGTTTTCAACTGGTTTGATCAGACGGCACCGTTCCTTCGAGGGAAGGTGTTTGAGGGCGGCGCGACGTTCGCAACCATGCCGGGGATGTGGGTGGTCGATCTGGCGATGATGCGGGAAGATGGGACCTCGCCGGGGGCGATCGGTTCGCTTGCCCTCAACGGCCTTGCGGCGGCGCGGGCGCCCGGGGCGGTGCCCTTGGCGGCGCTGCACGATTCTCAGCAGGTGGTCGAGGTGCGTTACCTTCGCTCGCGTGACGGGCGCGTCGTGGAGGACTCCGTCCGCGATGTCATTCCGGCGCAGATCGCTCTTGTCGGAGCGGACGACCTTCAGATCGGACTGCGGGCGAGCGACCGGGCCGCGAGGATCCTCGTTCCGCCGTGGGATCAGGAAGCCGAAGCCCGGGCGACGATCGAGTACGCCGACCTTGCCCGCGGGGACCCGCAAGCTCTCGCCCGCGTGGCGGGGAAGGTCGTGATCATCGCCCGCTGCGATAAGGAGGTTCGAGAAGCCGAGACGATCGAGCATCCATCGACCGGCAGGCCGGTGTGGCGCGTCTACGCCCACGCGGCGGCGACGGCGGCGCTGATGCAGCAGCGTTCCGTGCGTCTCCTCAGCCCGGCGTGGGAGTGGGGCGCGACGGCCGTGGTGAGCGCACTCGGTGTCGCCGCGGGCGTCTGGCCGAGAAGGTTCGGGCGGAAGGTCGCGGCGGCACTAGGATTATCGGCGGGCGTGATCGGCGTGAGCCTTCTCGCGTGGTGGCTGGAGGGCTTGCTGGTGCTTCCGGCCCAGCCTCTGACGGGGCTGCTGATCGCGGCGGTGGGGGCATGGTGGCTCGCGCCGCGAGCCGTTCGCTGAAGGGAGATGGTTCGCATGGATCGCGACGCGTCGGTTCAGAACGTCAAAGCATGGGTGGTCACTGGCACGGCCTTTAGCGTGGTCGGTTGCGTGCTGGTCGCGGTTCTGCTCTTCCGGCCCGCGCCGGCGACGCTTCGCGACAGCCAGCCGGACGCGCCCACGCCGAGCTCGACGGGACCGTCGGAGGTTTCGGCGGGCATGACGATCGGCTTTACGCGTCCGCGGCCCGCGATGCGGATGAACAAGGACCTGGACGTTGAGCTTCGCGAGTGGTCGCACCTGGTGGCCAAGGGCGATCAATCCGCGCCGCCGCCGCAGCCCAAGGAGGCTTGGTACGACATCCTCGTGGGGCCGTCGGATGTCACGCTCACGTCCAAGATCCCCTTCAAGCTCAAGGGGCACTTCAGCAATCCGCGGGTTCAGGTCGAGAACGCGCTGATGTACCTGAGCGGTCGATGGATCATCCCGACGACGCGGCGCATCCGCGGGGTGAGCCCGGGCGGGCTGATGTCCGACCCGACCATTCCCGGCCTTTCTGGTGCGAGCGGGTCGATGACGCCCATTCCGTGCGCGAACGTCGACAACCAGGACGAGATCGTCGAAGGCAAGCTCGTGGTGTTCACCGACGCGACGCGGGACGTCGTCTTCTTCGCCCCTGGCGCGAAAACCCCGACGGCGACGCTGGTTCTCCGCCAGTGGACCGCCGGGATGGGGTCTCCGAACGAGCCCACGCCCGGCAACGAGGTGCCCGAGTGTTTCCAGATCTCCAGCGGGTACTACTACGTCATCAGCTTTGACGCCACGCTCGGGAAGCAGAAAGCCACGGCGTACGCGTGGAACCTCGCCACCGGGACGCACGATCAATCGATCAAGGACATCCTCAAACGCGTCAACACCCAGGTGATCGGCCTGGACTACACCTCGGTCGTGAGCGTGATTCCGCAGCTCAAACCGTCACCTTGATTCATGGCGAGAGCGGCGAACCGCCGACGTTTGCGATTCTTGCCGAAAGGACCTTTCTGATGCCGGAAGAGACCGTCAGTCCACGTCCGGGAGCCCAGCGCGTGGCCGTCCGTCCTTCGTCCGTCGCCACAATCTCAGCGTGGACGCAGATCGAGAAGCGGAGCCGGCCGGGAATCGCTCCGGATTCCACCATGCTCGTCGGGCCCGCCGTCGGCGAGGCTTCGGCCGCCGTTTCGGAGGGGAGCGGGCAGGGCGAGCCACGCTTGGTGAACGGGATCGCGGCGTTCGCCGGACGGTGGGTGATCCCGACAACTCGGCGGATCCGCGGGATCACGCAGGGCGGGATTCAGTTCGGCGGCACGACGCCGGGCGGTGGCGGGAGCGAGGGTGTCGTCGGAGCCGCCGGGCTTCTGTCCGATCCGGCGATTCCCACGACGCAGGGGCGGACGCTGATCGTCTCGTCGGATCCTTCGTCCGACGTGGTCTTCTTCCCGGCGGGGGGCGCGGCTTCGGAGCTCAAGCTGGTGCTTCGCGGATGGAAAGCCGGGTTCGCGGGCCCCGACGATGAGGAAGGGGCAGAGGTGCCGACGGCGCTCACGCTTCGGTCGGGGCATTACTGCGTCGTGACGACGGATGCTTCGATGCGGATGCAGCGAGCCGCCATCGTCCCGTGGTCGATTCCGACGGGCTCGACGCTGACGCACTCGCCGCAGGTGATCGGCGTGCTCGCGTTGATCAACGCGCAGATCAAGGCTCGCGGGTTGGAGTCGGTGATGCCGGTCGTTGCGTTCCCCTCGCCGGCGTGAGAGTGGATTGGGCTTTGTTCGGATCGCGGCGGGTTGCGGGTTTGAAGTTCCGGTCGGGATGAGGTATTGTGGGCGTCCCGCGTGGGCCTCCGTCCGGTTGGAGGTCGCGCCGGTTCGAAGGGAAGCCCGACGCATGTCTAGCCCGAGCACGCCGTCCGACGCCGAAACCAACTCCAGTTCGCCGTTCGGGCCGGGGGTGCCGCACCTTCCCGAGGACGCCACCGCCGAGCAGAAGGATGAGCACTGGTACCAGCACGTCTACAAGGGCGAGCAGATGCCCCAGCTCACGCTCCGGGCGGTGCTGGTCGGCGGCATCCTGGGCATGCTGATGTCGGCGGCGAACCTGTACACGACGCTCTCGATTGGCTGGGCTTTCGGGATCGCGATCACGGCGTGCGTGCTTTCGTTTGTCATGTGGAACGTCGTGGTGCTGACATCCCGCGGCAAGGTGAGCCAGATGTCGATCCTCGAGAACGCCTGCATGGCGTCCACGGCTTCGGCCGCGGGGTATTCGACGGGTTCGACGATCGCGACGATGTTCGGCGCGGTGGTGCTGCTGGCACCGATCCCCGAAGGCAAGACGACGGCGGACATGTACACCTGGGACATCACCAAGCCCTGGGTGGTCACGATTTTCACCCTGTGCACCGGCCTCATGGGCGTCTTCCTCGCGATTCCCATGAAGCGGCAGATGATCAACCACGAGCGGCTTCCCTTCCCGTCGGGCACGGCGGCCGCCGAAACCCTCCGGAGCCTCTACAGCCGGAGCGCGGAAGCGGCCCGCAAGGCGTACGTCCTGGTGACCGGGCTTGTGCTGGGCGTGCTCATCGGCTTCCTGCGGGCGGGCGATGACGTGATCGAGAAGGTCGCGGCGCTTCGCTGGATCTTCGACAAGATTTCGGCGATCCGCATCCCGTCGGATATCTCGATGCACTTCGCCGACCGGCTTTACCCCGGCGGGCGGCACCCGGCGGGGTTTGCGTTCGAGCCCTCGGCCCTCTTGATCGCGGCGGGCATGATCGTCGGGATGAGGACGAGCGTGTCCCTTGTGGTCAGCTCGGCGGTTCTTTATCTTGGCGTGGGCCCGTGGCTCGCCCAGAAGGACGCCGACGTGATGGAGAAGCCGGCGATGACGGTTCTCGCCGCGGCGAAATCCGCTGGCGAAACGATCACGATCGAAGGCTCCCAGCCCATTTTGCTCGAACTGACCCGCGTCGGCAATACGGTTGCGGATCGCGCCGCCGAGGCCGCCGCGCAGCAGGATGCCGAAGCCGCTTTGGTCCGCGCCGCGGCCGCCAACGCCCTCAAAGCCAAGATCAGCGGCATCACGAAGGAGCACGACGCGATGGTCAAAGCGGGCGCGACGCCCGAAGCCATCAAGGAGAAGGTTGAGGGATGGAAGAAGGGCGTCGTCGGTGTTGCCGCCAGCACTTCCGCCACGGCAACCGCGGCTTCGGTGGCTGAAAAGCCCGGCCGGGCGGCTCGCGACCAGGCCAAAGCCCAAGCCGCCGCGCAGGGCAAGACGCCCGCCGAGATCGAGGAAGCGGGGCGGATCGCGATGCAGTCGCTTTCGTACAAGCCGAGCTTCATCTGGAGCTGGAGCGGCGGCACGGTCACGATTTTCCGCTGGTCGCTCTGGGGCGGCACGGCGATCATGGTCTTCTCGAGCCTGACGGCCGTTGCGCTGCAGTGGCGAACGATCGCCCGGGCCTTTACCGGCGTCGGCGGCGGTTCGGCCGGGTCGGCGCGTTCGGGGATCGAGGTGCCCGGGTCGTGGATGATCATCGGGATGGTGCCGATCACGATCGCGATGATCTGGCTTCAGATTCAGGCTTTCGGCGTGACGTGGTACGCCGGGCTGATCGCGGTGGCGATGTCGTTTGTGCTTTCGCTGGTGGCAAGCCGGGCGACGGGCGAGACGGACACGACGCCGATTGGCGCCATGGGCAAGGTGATGCAGCTGATCTTCGCGGGTCTTGCGCCGGCGAACGTCCAGGCGAACCTCGCTTCGGCGGGCATCGCGGCCAACTCCGCTTCGTCCTCGGCGGACCTGCTGACGGATCTCAAGACGGGCTACCTGCTGGGAGCCAACCCCCGCCGGCAGTTCCTGGCACAGTTCTTCGGCGTCTTCTTTGGCACCGTTGCGATCGTGCCGATCTGGTTCCTGATGGTCCCCACGCGCGAGAAGCTCGAAGCGTTCGCGCTGCCCTCGACGCGTTCGTGGGAAGCCGTCGCCCGCGTGCTCACCAAGGGCATCTCCGAGTTGCCCC
>JBIKTT010000203.1:0-5077 GCA_044347925.1 Phycisphaerales bacterium | reverse complement strand
CGGTGCAGCCGCCGGCGCCGACGTCGTTGTCGCAGTAGTTGCCCGCGCCGACGATCGGCGAGTCGCCGACGCGGCCGGGGATCTTCCACGACAAGCCGCTGGTGCTGGTGCAGCTTGCGATGTCCTTTTTCTCGGTGACGATCGAGCAGTGGACGGTGCCGTAGGTGAACGAGGGGTCCCAGTTGAGCGCGAGCTGGCCGGGCTGTTCGAACGGCTTGCCGACGAGCGGGTCACGTTCGTCATCGTTGAGCCAGTCGTCCTCCTTGCTCATGTTCTCTCGCCAGTGCTGCCACGCTTGGCGGGATTTCTCGGTGAGGAGGTTCTCTTCGGGGAAGCCCATCTGCTTGGCGAACTTGAGCGCGCCCTCGCCGACGAGCAGGCAGTGGTCGGTGCGGCGGAGGACGAGCAGGGCGACCTGCGCGGGGTTCTTGATGTTGCGGATGCTCGCGACCGCGCCGGACTTGTGCGTGGGGCCGTACATGACGGAAGCGTCGAGCTCGACGATGCCGTCGGCGTTGGGCTGGCCGCCGTAGCCGACCGAGTCATCTTCCGGGTCGTCCTCGATGATCTTGACGCCCTGCACGATGCAGTCGGCCGGGTCGATGCCCTGGGCGAGAAGCTCGCGGGCCCGCACCGCCGCTCGCAAGCCGTTTCCGGAAGAGATGCAGCAGACGCCGCGATGATCGGTGCCCATGGGCTCGCCGGCGGCGCCGGGTTGGCCGCGCCAGGGTTCGCCGGTGGGCGGCGTGGCGGGCTGATTTGCGGGCTGGGCCGGCTGGGCGATGGCGTTTGTGGCGACGGCACCGGCGGCGAAGGAAGCTCCGGCGGCGAGGAATGAGCGGCGGGAAGGCTGGCGGTTTGGTCGGGTCATGGCCCGAGCATACCACAAGTGGGCTCAGGCGGCGGAGGCTTTGAGCGAAGCGGATTTGACGTAGACGACGTGGGGGACCCACTCGCCGTGGAGCTTGACCGTCGTCGCGGCTTTGGGGTCCACGTGCATCCCGACGCGTTCGGCCAAGCGGCGGCTTGGGGCGTTGTCGGGGTGCAGCATGGCGACGACGCGGAGGAGGCCCAGGCCCGAGCCGCCGGTGAACCGGTCGCCGGTGGCGTATTCGAGCAGGCCGCGGACGCCCTCGGTGCCCAGGCCCATCCCGGCGAGGTTGGAGCGGATCCACCAGGACGCTTCGCCGCGGAACTCAAGCCCGCGGTCGATGTCGTTGAGGTTGAAGCAGCCGACGAAGTTGCCTTGCATCTTGCCATCTTCGAAGAAGGCTCCGAGGCGGCAGGAGCGGCCGGTGGCGGAGCCGCGGCGGGTGAGTTCCATCTGACGCTCGAAGACCGCGCCGTCGGAGTCGCCGGGTTGCCAGAGGTCGAAGTAGGGCTCGAGCTCGGCCCGGCTTTCGCGGATCGCGGCGAGGAACTGGTCGCGGTCGTCGTCCGTGAGCGGGCGGAGGACCAGCCTGGGAGTCTTGAGCCGGTCGGGCCCGAGGATCTCGATGGCCCGCTTGGGAGCCATGCGGGCCAGCTTCTCACGAACGGACATCATGCGCGGGTTGGTTGGACGCTCTTCCATGCGAGTACCTCGGTGCGGGTATCGGGCAGGCAAGGCGCGGAGCAAGAGCGGATGGTTATCGCCCCGGGCCGAGAACGCGCATGAGGCGAAGCAGCGGCGGAGCGGAGCGGGTTTGCCGCATCTTCTCGGACGCGGTCAGGGGGGTGAGGATCCGACGACGTCGGGGATGAACGGGCTGGTCCAGCGTTCCTTGGGGGCTCGCTGGGCGTTTTTCACGAGCGTCCACGCGTTCGCAAGGTCGGAACGGTCGCCGGGCCAGTCGGGCGCGATCTGTCCGTCGGGCGAGAAGACCATGGCTTCGACGCCATTTTCATCCGCTTCCAGTGCGCACCAGAGCTCGTAATCCAGACCGTCCTGAGTCGCGCGGTAGAACCAGCGGAAAGCGGGCTCGGGGAAGAGCGCGGTGCTGAGCTTGTCCGGATAGCGGCCTTGCTGGGTTCGATGACTTTCGAGAGTGCCGCGGGTGAGCCTCTCCGCGTCGAGAATGCGGCTTGCGATCTGTTCGCTTCGGACGTCCTCACGCTGTCGAGCGGCGAGGTGAGAGATCGAAAGCCATCCCAAACCGATGACGGCGAGCGGCACGACGGTGATCGCGATGATGGCTGGACGCATTGCTGCGAATTCCCTCGCTTGCGCGTCGGGCTCTGTAGGAATCACTCCACCGTGACGCTTTTGGCGAGGTTCCGCGGCTTGTCGACGTCGTGGCCGCGGAAGACGGCGGCGTGGTAGGCCATGAGCTGGAGGGGGATCACGGCGAGCATGGGGCTGAGGGGTTCGGGGATGTCGGGGATGTAGAGGACATCCTCGGCGTACTTCTTGATCTGGTCGTCGCCCTCGGTGGCGACGGCGATGACGTGGCCGCCGCGGCTCTTGACTTCCTGGATGTTGGACATCACCTTCTCGTACTGGCGGCCGCGGTTGGCGATGAAGACGGCAGGCATGCCTTCGTTGATGAGGGCGATGGGGCCGTGCTTCATCTCGGCCGCGGGCATGCCTTCGGCGTGGATGTACGAGATTTCCTTGAGCTTGAGGGCGCCTTCGAGAGCGGTCGGGTAGTTGTACCCGCGGCCGAGGAAGAGCCAGTTTTCGCGGTGGCAGTACTTCTCGGTGACTTCCTTGATCCGCTTGTCCTGCTCGAGGATGCGTTCGATCTTGCCCGGGATGCTCTGCATCTGCTGAAGCATCTCGGCGCACTGGTCGGCGGACATGTAACGGCGGCGGGCAAGGTAGAGGGCGATGAGCGTGAGGACGGCGACCTGGCCGGTGAAGGCTTTGGTGGAGGCGACGCCGATCTCGGGACCGACGCGGAGGTAGACGCCTGCGTCGGTCTCGCGGCTGATGGTCGAACCGACGACGTTGATGACGCCGAGGGAGAGGGCGCCGCGGTCCTTGGCTTCGTGGAGAGCGGCGAGGGTGTCGGCGGTCTCGCCGGACTGGCTCACGGCGATGGCGACGGTGTTTTCCTCGATGATCGGGTTGCGGTAGCGGAACTCGCTGGCGTACTCGGCGACGGCGGGGACCTTGACGAGGTCTTCGAGGAGGTATTCGCCGATCATGGCGGCGTGGAGAGCGGTGCCCTGGCCGAGAAGGACGACCTTGCGTGCTTTGGTCAGTTCCTTGGCGAACGCGGAGACGCCGCCCAGAACCACCTTGCCGTCGCGGTCGTCGATGCGGCCGCGGAAGCAGTTGGTGAGCGACTTAGGCTGCTCGAAGATCTCTTTCCGCATGAAGTGCGAGTAGCCGCCGAGCTCGATCTCCTGAAGCTCGAGCTCAAGCTGCATGATCTTGGGCGTGACGGGTGAGTTGTTGATGTCGGAGGTCTTGAACCCCTGCCGGGTGATCTTGACCACGTTGTAGTCGTCAAGGCTGAACGCTTGCGTCGTGTGGGCGACGATCGCGGAGGGGTCGGAAGCGACGATGTACTCGTCGTTGCCGACGCCGACCATCAGGGGCGAACCCTTGCGAGCGACAACGAGCGTGCCGGGCTCCTTGGCGCAGATCACGGCGATGGCGTACGCGCCGGTGACCTCGCGGAGGGCCGCTTGCACGGCGGTCTCGAGGTCGCCCTCGTAAAGCTCGCTGACGAGCATCGAGATCACCTCGGTGTCGGTCTGCGAGGAGAAAGTGTGGCCGCGTTCCTCAAGCCAGGTCTTGACAGCCGCGTAGTTCTCGATGATGCCGTTGTGGATGACGGCGATCCCGTGGCGGTCATCCTGATGCGGGTGGGCGTTGAGCTCGGTCACGCCGCCGTGCGTCGCCCAGCGCGTGTGGGCGATGCCGATCGTGCCGCGGAGGCCGCCCATGTTCTCCAGGCGGTCCTCGACGTTGCTGACCCGCCCCACCGCTCGAACCACGTGCAAGCCGTCGTCTTCGAGGGTCGCCACGCCCGCGGAGTCGTAGCCGCGGTACTCAAGCCGCTTGAGACCCTCGATCAGGATGTTCTGGGCGGGCTTGTTCCCGATATACGCGACGATTCCACACATGGGCTCAGGTTCCTCTCGCTGGTCTTCCGGGGCATGGTAGTGGCGTCCGGAGGGGGCCCGCTGCTTGGGGTCCCCTGCATACTCATCGGCCCGTCCGGGGGTTCGTTCCTCCCGCGAGTGAACAGGACCGGCTCGGGCTGGCAGGATGCACCGGTCGCGTGTATCGTCTGGAGTCCGATAGCCGAATGCGGCCCGGGCCAAGCCCCATGGAGGTGAAGCGTGGCCAAGAAACCAGCGAAGACCGCGAGCAAGAAACAGGCTCGCCCCAGCGCTCCCGCCCAGGGCGGATCCGCTTCCCCCGCGAAGAAGCCCGCCGGAGGCGGCAAAGCCGCTGCCAAAGCCACTCCCAAGGCCGCTCAGAAAGCCGGCGACAAGGGCAAGCCCCAAACCCAAGCCGCCAAGGCGAAGAAAGCGCCCGCCGCAGCAAAGGCCAAAGCGAGCAAGCCGGCTTCGCCCGCGAAGCAAGCCAAAGCGGAGAAGCCAAGCACCGGGACCAAGCCGGCCGCCCCGACGAAATCCCAAGGCAAAGCCGCTTCCCGTCGCAGCAAGACCGCCCAACCCGCCGCTCTTGATCCCGGCGGACGCCCCGCTTCCAAGCCCCACGTTCATCCCGCGGGCGAAGAGCCGCAGGCTCTCCCCGGACGCCCCCGAAAGGACTCCGCCGGCCCCACGCACAATGGTGTCGGTGACGCCGCCGTCCGCAAAGCGACCGGGCAGGGCTGGAACGAGTGGTTCAAGATCCTGGACGACGCCGGAGCGTCGTTGATGGAGCACGCCGCGATCGCGACGCTTCTCGGCGAAACCCACAGCGTCCCCGAGTGGTGGTCGCAGACGATCACCGTCGGGTATGAACAGGCTCGCGGGCTCCGGCGAAAGAACGAAGCGACCGACGGGTTCCAAGCCGGCGTCAGCAAGACGATCAACGCCGCGACCGCGAAGCTCTACCGCGCGTGGGAGGACGAAGCGACGCGGACGAGATGGATGGGCGACCACAAGGTCGAGATCCGCGTCGCGAACACGG
>JBIKTT010000202.1:0-5078 GCA_044347925.1 Phycisphaerales bacterium | reverse complement strand
ACCTGCAGCGTCAAGGACCTGTCGACGGGCCGCCAGGAGACGATGGAGACCGCCAACGTGGTCGTCCGCCTCAGGCAGTTCCTCGGCCGCTGATCCCGCCCGCTTTCGCACGTTTTGCCCGAGAAACCTTCGACGAAGTTCAGGAAATCGGATACCGTTCCGCCCACCTTTCCGGAGTCCGCCCGTGACCATCTCGATCAACAAAGAAACCCACGTCCACCTCCCCGCCGACACCAACCAGGCGCTCGGGATCGCCCAGTACGCCATCGACTTCATGTCCACCACCCCGGGCAAGCGCGGCGAGCCCTCTTCGGCGGTCATGGAGAAGACCAACCTCTTCCACACCGACGCCGTCATCGCCGGCATCTCCGCTCTCGCCGTCGGCACCAACGCCCCGAACCTGCTCCGCAACGAAGCGCTCGCCGAGTACCGCACCGGCGCCTCGGGCATCGGCTCGCTCGCGGGCGTTCCGTGGGCCAGGGGCGCGGTCCGCACGGGCGTGCCGGTCTTCGGCTCTTCCGTCAACGTCGCCGTCGAAAAGGCCATGGTCGCCAACTGCTCCGCGGTCCGCGAGTGGGACACCAACGGCACCAACTTCGGCTTTAACCCCCAGCTCGGCCACACCGCGGGCGAGTTCGGCCACAACGATTTCTACTCCGTCGCGACCGCCGCGGCCCAGCTTCGCGGCAAGGGCGGCGATTTCGCCCTCAAGGGCATGATCCTGCTCGATGAGATCCGCGGCCGCCTCGCTGAGGTCTTCTCCCTCAAGAGCTACAAGATCGATCACGTCCTCCACGGCGCGATCGGCTCCGCCGCGACCTTCGGCGCGATGATGGGCGCCACCGCCGAGCAGATCGAATCCGCAATCGGCATGGTTGTCGCCCACTACATCCCCTTCCGCGCCATCCGCGCCGGCAAGCAGCTCTCCGACTCCAAGGGCGCCTCCGCCGCCATCAGCACCGAAGCCGCCATCATGGCCGTCAAACGCTCCATGGCCGGCTTCCTCGGCCCGCGAGACATCTTCCGCAACCCCGAAGCCGTCTTCCGCCTCTTCGAAGGACCCGGACAGCTCTTCACCAAGACCCACTCCATGGGCACCGGCATCCCCGAAGCCAAGGGTGAAGCCAAGGGCAAGGTCTACGCCAGCCCCTTCGACCTCGTCCTCGGCCGCGCCGGCGATGACTTCGCCGTCATGGGCATGCACTTCAAACTCGGCCTCTACGAGCACCAGTCCGCCGGCGCCCTCCAGGCCCTCATCAATCTCATCAACGCCAAGCCCCACCTCCTCGAGGACCAGACAGGCGACGCCATCGCCGCCATGAAGGTCCGCGCTTACGAGCCCGCTTTCGGCATCATCGGCGACCCCGCCAAGCGCGACCCCAAGACCCGCCAGTCCGCAGACCACTCCATGCTCTTCCTTGTCTGCACGATGCTCCGCAAAGCCCTCGAACTCCGCCAGGCCACCAAGGGCAAGCTCGGTTGGAAGGAACTGATGCTCGTCCCGCACGACTTCACCGACAAAGCCCTGCACGACCCGCTCACCCGCCGCCTGATGGACAAAATGTCCTTCGAGCATGGTGGCGACGACTACGACGCCAAGTACCCCGACGGCATCCCGACCTCGATGGTCATCACGGACGACTCGGGCGTCGCGCACGACTCGGGGTTCATCATGTACCCCGGCGGCCACGCCCGCAACCACCTCGCCCCGCACGACTACCGCGCGAACCTCAAGGACATCCTCGCTCACAAGTTCGAGACCCTCGGCAAGCTCGCGTCCGACGACCCCAAGTCGATCATCGGGCGCATCTCGAACCTCGAGAAGAAGTCCTCCTCCGAGATCGCCGACCTCTACGGGTTCGGGATCCGGTTCACGGGCGAGAAGTTCGAGTAAACCCGCCGCCGCGACGCGTTCACCCCCGCAGCACACTCACCTCCGAGCGTCGATCGCGATCGGGTACTCAAGGCTGTCCGGATCCTCATCCGCCGCGAGCACCCGTGCGCACACCCGCACCGCGGTCGACGACGCCAGCGGCGAAAGCGCCCGAAGCCGCGTCACCGCCTGCGTGTGCAGAAACCGCGGGTCAGGCTCACGGACCGTCACGAAGATGTCCTGGAATCCCGCCCGCTCCTGCACGCGGTCGATCATCAGCGAGTAGCCGCCCATCGGCGCTTCCAGCACGACGATGTGCTGTGTTCCGGTCGAATCAAGCGTGATCGGGGGCCCCGAGTAGGCCGCTTCCGACGCTTCGGGCACCGGCCGCGAACCGCACGCAGGAATCGTGAGAAAAGCGACTGCCGCAAGCAGGCAGGGGACGATAGAAAGGGCGCGGCGCAAGATCATGGCATGCTCCAAGCGAACTCCGCGACGCTTTCTGGTCGCGGCCCGGGGTATGCTAGTCGGGAACGGTCGTCACGGGGCAGGAGCGGTCAGCATGGCACGGAAGCCTTCAGGGTGGAGCAAGCTCGCGTGGTGGGGGCGTGGCGTTCTCGCCGCGTGGCAGCCTCCCCGCAAGCCCCGGTCCCGCAGGTCTGCCGCCGAGTCCATCGCCGCCGATCTCACCATCCGCCGCCGCGCTTCCGGCCTGTTCGTTCTCGCCCTGGTCGCCATGGGCGCCGTCGTTTCCGTGCTCTCCTGCCAGACCAGCGAGGAGCCGCGAGCCGGCCGTCAGCCCCTCCGCCCGGTGCCAAGCCCGCATTTCGGCCTCGCGTCCGCCGAACCGGACGTCCGCGTCCGTATCCGCATCCGCGCCGCTTCCGCCGCGATCACCGCGCCCGGCCTCGTCGCCGTCCGCCCCTTGGGAACCACCGCCGCTCCCGTCGTCCTCCGCGCCCCTGTCACCATCACCATGGGTGCAAGCGGGATCTCCACCAAGGACGGCTCTCAGAGCGTCCGCGACTGGGGGTTCGCCGTCGACCTAGAGATCCAAGCCGAACTCCCCGACCCCGACCGCGCCACCATGGCCGTCGACGGCACCCGCTACCCGGGCAAACTCACCGTCCGCGGCCGCTGGCGCGAAACCGCCAAAGCCTTCGACCTCATCTCCACCCTCGCGATGGAAACCTACATCGCCGGCGTCCTCCAGAAAGAGCTCTACGACGGCTGGCCCAAGCAGGCCTATCAGGCCCAAGCCATCGCCGCCCGCTCCTACGCCGCCCACGAACGCGCTCGCGCCCGCGCCTCAAGCCGGCCGTACGACGTCGAAAGCTCCACCCTCGACCAGGCCTACGGCGGTCTCGCCACCCGCACGGTCGCCATCGAAGCCGCCAAGGCCACCCGCGGCATGATGCTCGTCGACGACGCCACCGGTGTGCTCCGAGCGTACTACTCAAGCTGCTGCGGCGGCCGTCCGGCGACCGCGGCGGCGATCTGGCCCACCACGAGCGGATTTGAATTCAACCGGGCCGCCCCCCTGCAAGGGCCCCCGCGCGATCATGCTTGCGAACGCGCCCCCGTCTACACCTGGGAAGTCGTCCGCCGCAATGACGAACTCGCCCGCAGGATCCGCGCCTGGGCCCGCGAAGCCGGCAAACGCATGGCGACCCTCGACCGCATCAAATCCATCGTCCCAACCGAACGCAACGCCGCCGGTAAGCCCAACGGCTACCTGATCACCGATGTCCGCAACCAGACCTTCCGTCTCGGAGCGGAAGAAATGCGCATCGCCTGCAACGAGGGCGATCCGGGCGTGCCCGGCTCCCCGGCCGTGCTCCCCCTGCCGGACATCCGCAGCGGCCCCGAGCACGTGCGAAGCAACGACCTTGAGTTCATCATCGCTTCGCCGGGGTCCCCTTCCGCCTCAGGCGAGATCCGCATCCGCGGACGCGGCTTTGGCCACGGCGTGGGCCTCTGCCAGTACTGCGCCAAGGGGTTCGCCGAACGGGGCGAGACCGCCGAAGCAATGCTGAGCCTCTTCTATCCCGGTGCCCGCGTCGTGAAGTCCTACTGACCTCCGGCGGCGGTCGTACCCTCGAACGTGTCCTTTCCCACCTTTCTTGCTCCCGGAACGGCAGCGGTCGCGGCGGCGCTCGCGCTCCCCGCGCTCCTCTTGCTCTACCTGCTCCGCCTCCGTCGGCGCCCGGTCCGCGTGAGCTCGACCGTCCTTTGGGAAGACGCCGCCCGCGACCTCGAGGTCAACACGCCGCTGAAGTGGATCACGCCCACCGTCCTCTTCTTCCTGCACGCCCTCATCGTGCTCCTCTTCATCGCCGCTCTCGGCCGCCCCGCCATGAACACCGGCGCGCTCGGCGCCGCCTCCCGCGTCGTCCTCGTCCTCGATCGCTCCGCTTCCATGCAAGCCCGCGACGGTGGGGAACCCGGCGAAGACCCCATCACCCGCCTCGAACGGGCCAAACGCGAAGCCGCCGATATCATCGCCGACCTCTCCCGCGGCGTCGGCGGGGTCGCCGTCGGCTGCATCACCTTCGCCGCCGAGCCCGCCGTGCTGATCGGCCTCACGCCCGATCTCCGCCTCGTCCGCGATGAGGTCGCGACCGTCCGCGGCACCGACCAGCCCGGCGACCTCGACGCCGCCATGAAGGTCGTCGCTTCACTCGTGAGTCCGGAAGGCGCGGAAGAGACCGCCGCCGACGGCACCGTCGTGATCATCCTGAGCGACGGCGGCTTCCCCTCCGACCGCCCCCTCTCCGCTGGCGGCGCCGAGATCCGCTTCGTCCGCTGCGGACCGCCCGCGACGCAGCCGCGTCCGGTCAACGTCGGCGTCGCCGCTCTCGCCGCCCGCCGCGATGATGCAAGCCCGTCGACGCTCCGCGTCTTCGGCCGCCTCGTCAACGCTTCCTCGCTCCCCGCTTCCGCGTCCCTCACGCTCGCTTTCAGCGGCGAGGTCGTCGACCGCCGCGCCGTCACCATCCCGCCCGCTTCCGATCAGGAAGTCGGCTCCCTCGGTGTCACCTTCGAAGCCTTCAAACCCCAAGCCGGCATCGTGACCCTTTCCATCGAGGGCGTCTCCGGCGACCTCCTCCAAGCGGACGACATGGCTTCCGTCGTCGTCGCCGCCGCGCTCCGCCCCTCGGTCCTCTTCGTCACCCCCGGCGTCGGCACCCCGCAAGCCGAAGGC
>JBIKTT010000201.1:0-5084 GCA_044347925.1 Phycisphaerales bacterium | reverse complement strand
CTCCGAACCGCAACAAGCGCGGCGACAGACCGAGGCATCCTCACGAAAGCCGATCAACCATAGGAACCATCCACCCCCGGGACAAGAACCCCAACTCCCACCCCCAGCCCCCACCCCCAGCCCCCACTCCCACCCCCCATCCCATCCCATCCGCTCGGCCCCATCCGGCAGACCGGGTGGACGTGGCACCGGCCCTCATCCACCCCTCGACGGCCGCCTCCAAGCCTGCTTCCGCTCCCTCCAACCCCTCGACGATCGCATCCAAGCCTTCTTTTACTCCATCCAAGCCTTCTTCTGCTCCATCCAAGCCTTCTTCTGCTCCATCCAAGCCTTCTTCTGCTCCATCCAAGCCTTCTTCTGCTCCATCCGACCCTTCTTTTGCTCCATCCAGACCTTCTTTTGCCTCGTCCAACCCTTCGACGGTCCCGTCCAAGCCTGCTTTTGCTCCATCCGACCCGTCGATCGTCCACCTTCGGCGTGGTCGGGGAGGGTCCCGTTCCCCTCTTCTCCGCGTCCCTCCGCCCTCCGTGGCCTCCGTGTTCGATCCCCTCTTCCTCCCGCGGACGGATCGCCTTCATCCGTCCTTTTGTCTCCCACACTGCAATACCACACACCGCTCGGAACACTCTTCTGCGGCCGCCCGGTGCGCCTTCGCCACCCGGCCCCCAGGAGCCGCTCATCATGTCGATTCGTGCCCTCGTCGTCGCCGCCGGCCTCGCGGTTGGCTTTGGCATCTCCCCCACCGCCTCCGCCCAGACCCTCCGCTGGACCCGCACCCCGGGCCCCACCACCGGCGCGAGCATGCAAAGCCTCGATCTCCTCGCAAGCCGCGGCCTCGCCTGCGACCGCACCCGCATCTTCCGTCTCACCGCGGATGCGTGGGCCGACGCGACCAGCGGGCTTCCCACGACTCCGGGCATCACCTTCCAACAGGTCCTGCTCCACCAAAGCGGCGAGCAGATCCGCGAGTTCGTCCGCCGCGGCGACGGCGCCGTCTTCCGCCACGAGCCCTCCGGCTGGCAGCCCGTCGCGACAAGCCTCCCCGCCGCGACCCAGCTCGCCGCGAGCGAAACCACGCTCTTCCTCCTCGCAAACCCCTTCTCCGGCGAGCCCGTCTTTCTCTTCCGCTCAAGCGACGCGGGCGACACCTGGACGCCCCTCGCGCTCCCCGAAGGAGAGTTCCCAAGCTCCATCCACACCGTCGGCGGCGCCCTCATCGCCACCCGCGCCTTCGGCACGGGCTTCCTCATCTCCCTCGACCTTGGCGAAACCTGGCAAGAGTCAAGCACGGACGGCCCTGCCTTTCTCCTCGCGAGCCCCGCGGTCGTCGATGGCGCATGGGTCGTGCCAAGCGACGGCGTCACGTTCTCCTCGACGGACTTCGGGCAGACATGGTCCGCGGCTCCTTCCTCCGGCTTCTTCGCGGGCGGCGGCTTCTCGCACCTCAGCTTCGGCGACGGCACGCTGATCGCCGCCAACGCCCAAAGCGAGCCGCCCCTCCTCCGCTCGGACGATGCCGGCCGCACCTGGGCCCCCGCCGCTCTGGGCCTGCCGCGCTGCATCGAGGGGTTCATCCAAGACCTGGACTTCCGCGACGGCCGGTTCGTGATCTCGACCTCGTCGGGCCTCTTCCGCTCGGACGACGCCGGGCTCTCGTGGTCGCCCCTCTCCGGCGGGCCCGAGCTTGGCGTCGCCGCCAAGCTCGCCGCTACCGACCGCCTGCACGCCGTCGGCCGAGGCAACGCGCGCGTCTTCTCGCTCACCGAGACCGGCTGGAGCAACTCCGCCGCCGGCATCCCCGCGTGCCTCCAGCCCGACGGGTTCTTCGCCGAGGGCTCCACGCTCTTCGTCGGCTCGCTCTACGACGGCATCGTCCGCTCCACCGACGGCGGCGCGACGTTCGCCCCTTTGAACACCGGCGTCCCCATCTACAACGGCACCGCGGGCAACCAGCTCCGCGAGGTCTCCGCGTTCGCCCGCCACGCCGGGAGGCTTCTCGCGGGCACGGGCTTTGGCACCGAGTTCTTCGAGCAGGCCTTCCAGATCAGCGGCGGGGGCATGCTCCGCCTCAACGACGCCGGCACCGGCTGGACCCGCATCAACCGCGGCTACCCCATCATGGCCCGCAACCTCTTCAACGAGCCCGTCTACGACCCGGTTGTCTCGATCACCGAAGCGTCCGGCCCCTGGGGCCAGCTCGTCCTCGTCGGCTCCTACCGCAACGGCCCGATCCGCTCCTCCGACCGCGGCGACAACTGGAGCCGCTCGAACGCCGGTCTCCCGCTGGATCCCAACGGCTTCCCGCCGATGATCAACGACTTCGCCGTGCTGGGCGACACGATCCTCGCGGGCGCGATCGGGTTCCCGATCTTCCTCGACCCAAACGGCGTCGACCGCGGCGTCTTCCTCTCGCGTGATGCCGGTCGCACGTGGACTCGCGCGACCACCAACGTCGCCGACCTCGCTCCCGTCAACGCCTTCGCCGTCCTGAGCGGGATCGCTTACGCCGGGGCCGACCGCGTCTACCGCTCCACCGACGGCGACCGCTGGGAGCCCGTCCCCGGGACGCCCGAGGGTGAAGTCCTCGACCTCATCGTGCATGACGGCCGCCTCCACGCCGCCGTCCGCGAGCCCGCGGGCTCCTTCGTCTGGACCGCCGAGCCAAACTGCCTCGCGGACTTCAACGCCGACGGCTTCGTCGACTTCTTCGACTACGCCGACTTCGTCGCGTGCTTCCAAGCCGAAGGCTGCCCCGAAGGCCAGACCGCCGACGCCAACCAGGACGGCTTCATCGACTTCTTCGACTACGCCGACTTCGTCGACGCGTTCGAGACGGGATGCTGAACCAATCTGCCGTCGCACTGTCTTCCGTGGCACTGCTCATCGGTTCCTCCGATGAGCAGTGGATAGATGCCGGAGCGGGAACTCGACGACGATGAACGCGTCTAGTCTGCACCGCCGCGATCAAGCGGCACGCCGCAGCGCGACCATCGCCGGAGGGTTCATGAGCTGTTTGACTTTGTTTCTGGTCGCCGCATGTTCCGTGGCACAACCCGAAGACGTGCCGAACGCCACTCCGCCCACCTCGGGATGGGAAGCACAGCGCCGACAAGCGAAGTCGGAAGCGATCGACCGGATGATCACGGCGCTCTTGCGGCCGGTCCCGCCCAAGCGTGAGGATCTGGACGCCTATGTCAGCCGCGTGCACACCCGCTTGTGCATCGACCACGAGATGATCACGCACGCGCAGTGGGCGAGGCTCTTGGACGGCGTTCTCCACGACACCGATCTCCCTCGCTACTCGCTGCCGTGGTATCTGCGCTATTGCAACATTCTCGCCCACCTTCCCAAGGCCTCCGCTCGCGAGGGAAACTGGAAGGATGAGTACTTCGGCATCTACTCCGACGCGCCCGACACGCTGCCCAACGGATACGACCTGCCTGTCTTCGCCGATTGCCAAAGCCTGTTCACCGACGTACATCCCTATCAGCGCCGCTATTACAGCGTCAGCGTGCGGCGTGCGGACGGCACGTGGGAAGACCTGGGAACACGCTCGTACGCCGCCACCGCCATTCTGTGGTCGGACAAGATGTTCATGGTGCCACGCGAGCACTTCACGGTGAAGGGCGACTCGGCGGAAGTCACGCTTCGTCTTGATGCAAGCATCGGAAAGGAGTACGACTTCAAGAAGGAACAGGTTTCGCACGGCGCCAAACACAAGGTCTCGCGAGAGGTCACGCACAAGTTGACCCTCGCGGGACACTTCACGACGCTCAAGAGCCCGGTACTCGACGCGAAAGCAGATGGTTTTGTCCGCACCATGCGAATGTCGCTTGACGAGGATCTCTTCGGGCGCGATGGCCTTCCGATGCTGCAACTCTGGGGTCTCTACGAAGCCTGGCAACGCATGGCCGCTCGCGGCATCGACACCCTCGCCGTCACGCTCTCGCTCGAATGCGGCGGTAATGTGATCTGGACACACGACACGTGGCATGGGAAGGTCAAGCACACGTGGCGAGCCGGCGAAGAAAGCGTGTCTTACTCCCCGAACTACACCATCCCACGTGAAGTGATGCAGACGATCAAGACCGCTACGGAGCCGGTCAGCCTTCGCGTCAAATCCAATCCAACAGTCGCGCTCCGCGACTTCGTCGGCAAGACCTACTGGCTCGGCGAGTTCGTGATCCCAGACATCAAGCAAGCTCCGCTCACACTTCGGAAAGAATGGATCACCAAGCCAGCCGATTGAGCCCCGCCCATTGACGATCAAGTACTCCGACCCAACTCCACGCCCGTGTTGCTCGCTCGGAAAGACGGACCGCCCCACGGGTGCGGACGCGGCCCGCCCGCCGTACCTTCCTGCATGGCCTTCAACCCCGCTTCACACCATCCGGGCGGCGAACCTCGCGTGCTTTCCGACGGCAAGCGGATATGGCACGTGACGACGCTCTGGGCCGCGGCCGCCGGGCTTACGCCTAGGCCCGTGCCTGTCAGCGAGATCCGCGAGATGGACGAGATCTGCTGGTTCAGCGACGCGTGGGGCAAGAAGCCGACCTGCCGCGCGGTCGCGGACCACTGCCGCCGGATCATGACCGCCGACCTCTCCGTCCCGATCATCCTCGGCCCCCTCGACGACAACCCGCTCGCGGTGCTCGACGGCATGCACCGAGCCGCACGATGCCTGCTCGAGAACCGCCCGACGATCGACGCTGTGGTGCTCACCGCCATGCCGGCCCCGGACGAGATGCTGAAAGCTGACGATCCTCGGTATGAACAGTGACGCTACACCCGGTCCCCGCCGCTCACGGGCTTGACGATCCGAATCGCGCGGGACTGCTTGTACTGGCCCACTTCGGCGAGGAACTTCTTCTCGCCCTCGACCGACACCACCGCGGGCAGGTTGGCCGCGCGTTCGGTCGAAATGATGTCGCCGGGGACCATCACGAGCAGATCGTGGAGCGTGATCGTCGTTTCCGCGAGGACCACCGCGAGCTCGACGCCCGCGCGGCTCAGGTTTCGGGAGATCTGCCGCTCGATGTCGGGCTGCCGCTGGTTGCGGGACGCCGAGAACCAGCTCTGGTTGC
>JBIKTT010000200.1:0-5102 GCA_044347925.1 Phycisphaerales bacterium | reverse complement strand
ACCCGCACTCGCTCCAGTCCCACCTGCGCCGCCAGACGGGACCCGCCGAAGCACCCAAGCCGGACGAGAAGCCGTTCGCGCTCTTCAACGTCCATTTCGCCGCCGCGCCCAACAACGTCGCCGACTCACTCCTCCTGATCTACGACCAGGAGATCTGCCCCCCGGCGCTGCTTTCCGACCTCGCGCCCCGCGTGCACGGCGTCATCCAGCAGAACATGCGGAAGAATCTCACCGGCATGCTGGTTCTCGGCGTGCTGGACCGGTCCCTGACCGCCACCGGCGAACCGCCCAAGAGCTTCGCCATCCAGCGCCCCGTTCACACCGAGCAGTCCGACCGGTACCTCCTCCAGGAAGCGACCGAAGCCGGCCCGATCCCCAACAAGGAACCCTCGGTCGTCATCGAGGTCTTCTTCGTCAGCCCCGAGCAGCTTTCCATCACCATGCTGATCCTCGATGAACGCCTCTTCGGCGAGAACGCCGCCAAGGGCCTCCTCGGGTGGTTCGTCCAGAGCATCAAGCTCGAAGCCCGAGCCAAGACCGGCGTCGAATGGCACAACGCCAAGTTCCTCGGGTTCGCCAAGCCCCAGCCGGCCCCCGGCGCGGGTGGGCCCGCCGCTCCCGTCGTCAACGCCTGATCTCGGCAGTCAACCGAACATGAAGAAGGGGACGGACCTCGTGGCCCGTCCCCTTTTGCGTTGATCTGGTGATGGGCGCTTCGTCCGGCAGAGGCACTTGAGGTTCGGCTCCGCGGCCTACTTCCCAAAGCCCCACTCAAGGATGCCGGTCGACATCCCGTCCGGAAGCGTGACGTTCAGCCGCAGGCTCTTGGTCGTGACCGCACCAAAGCGAAGCGTGCTGGGAGCGTCGATCGCGATGGTTCCGCCGCTCGCGCTTGCGACCGGCTTCCACGCTTGCCCGTCGAGATACTCGACCGTGAACGCTTTGGGCAAACGACACTCGCCGGTGCCGGTGTCGTCGAACCACCAGACGGTCACCTCCCCCACCGTCTCCGGCGATGCGAAGTCGTACCGCACCCACTGTTTGCTCTCGCCCGAGCCGTCGGGCTGGCCCTTCTTCGGCCAGAACGACATCCGCGGCACGGTGGCGTCCTTCGCGTTCTCGGGCAGAACCCGGTCGTACATCGCGAGCAGCCCGTCCCCGTGACCGACGAACGACGCGGAAGCGGACACTCCCGGACGCGGCAGCGGATCAAGCACCTGCGAGGTCTCGGCGATCCAGACCGACATGCCGTCCCCGGGCTTGCGGTTTCCCCAGGCGTAATACGGACGGAGCGTGATCGTTGTGGGCTTGAGCTCGCCCGCCGATCGGTAGAGCCCGAGTTCTGGAGCTCCCGAAACACGAACGCCGCTTGCCTTGAGAATCACCGTGCCGTCGGAGGACTTGGTCTCTTCGATCGGTGACGAGACCGGAAGCACGAGGTCCTTGACCGACCCGTCGTTATCCATCGCTTCCGCGGCATACACCAGCGGGCCACGCATCACCGCGACCCGTCCCACGCTCGCTTTCACCCGCGGATCCGAGTACACGCGTTTGACCGCAAGCTCGACTTCGAACCGCTGGGTGATCGCTTCGCCCGCGGGGACGCGCGACAGCAGGTAGCCGTCGCCCGTCACAGCGGACGGATCCGCCTGCGGCATCCCGGGGAGTTGCCTCATCGCGAGCTTGACCTCACGGCCGGTGTTGTTCCGCACCGAGACGGTCGTCGCGCCGCCCGTGGGATACGCCGTCTTGACCTCGATCTCGACCGGCTGGCCGCCGACGCTGATGGTCGCTTTGTTCTCGATGAGGAGGTTGAGGTAGATCGTGTCGCCGCTCACGGCATAGATCGAGCCGCCCAGCGACCCCAGGAACCGCAGCACGTTGGGAGGGCAGCACGCGCACGAGAACCAATCCTGGCGCTGATGCCCGCCCCGCGTCGCCATCGGGTTGACGTAGAAAAACCGCGACCCGTCGAGCGAAACGCCCGCGAGCACCGCGTTGTACAAGGTCTGCTCGTACTGATCGAAGTACTTCGCGTCCGGCTCAAGCGTGAACATCCGCTGCGCCCACATGCACAGGGCGATCGACGCGCACGTCTCCTGATACGCCGAGTTGACCGGGATGTCGTAGGGGACCGTGAACCCCTCGTTGTGACCGCTGGGGCCGATGCCTCCGGTGACGAAGATCCGCCTCTGGGTGATGTCGTTCCAGATGGCGTCAAGAGCAGGGACGAACCGGCGGTCCCCGCGTGCGGCGAGATCGGTCATCGCGGCGTACATGTACCCGGCACGGACGGCGTGCCCGGCCGCTTCCCGCTGATCGACGACCGGAGCGTGGTCCTGGGCGTAGTCCCCCCACGGCGGCACGGTCTTGCCGTCATGCGTGGTGTGGGGCTTGCCCCGCATGTCAAGCATGGACACGGCGAGGGCTTTGTACTTCGATTCGCCCGTCGCTTCGGCGAGGCGGATCAGCGCGAGCTCGATCTCCTGATGGCCCGACGGCGTCGAGAGCTTGCCGGGCTCGTACACCGAGCCGAGGTAGTCCGCCGCTTTGATTGCGACGGACAGAAGCGATCGCTTGCCGGTGGCTTGGAAGTGCGCGACTCCCGCTTCGATCAGGTGACCCATGCAGTAGGTCTCATGGTCCCAGATCTCGTTGGTCATCCGCTTGTCGAGGCCGGCCTTGAGCGTGTAGTACGTGTTGATGTACCCGTCGGGGAGCTGAGCCGCGGCGATCTTGGCGATCAGCCCGTCGATGTCGCGCTCGAACTCGGCCCTGACCGACGCGTCCTTCTCGGTCGCGAGCAGGTAGCACCACCCCTCGAGCATCTTGTAGACGTCGGAGTCATTGAACAGCAAGCCCTGGTACTCGGGGACTTCCTTCTCGCCCTTGAGCTTGCGAGCCGCATTCTCAAAGTTTGCGATGCGCCCGGTGATGTCGCACTGGTGGCGGTTGGCGGCAAGCGTCCCTGCTCGCAGCGCCGCAAGCCGTGGCCCCCAGAACGGGCCGCCGACCTCGACGTCCTTCCACGACACCGGCGCGACGGCGGCGGCATGCATCGGGCTGGCCGGCTGGGCCCATGCGGGCTGAGCTTGGTGTGCGAGAAACGCGGCGCAACCGATCGCCACCGTGGAGAATCGAGAGCTCATGGGCAACCTCCTGCAGCAGGCCGCGAATACGAGCCCACGAAGATGCCCGGAAGATACCAGACCACCCCGCACCGCGCCACCCAGGGGCGCCCGCGAGCGTCCCAGAAGCCGCCGCACCCCGCTGAGGCCCGCGAATTGCCGTCCGCCGGGTGTTGGGCTATATTTGGCTCCCGATCGGGCCGATGAGGCACCGGTCGGGCTTGAC
This sequence comes from Phycisphaerales bacterium, assembly GCA_044347925.1. Lineage (GTDB taxonomy): Bacteria > Planctomycetota > Phycisphaerae > Phycisphaerales > UBA1924 > UBA2396. Next base: position 1,748 of record JBIKTT010000200.1, on the reverse strand, counting down.
AAGTCGGGCGAGTTCCGGAGTGGCCAAACGGGACAGATTGTAAATCTGTTGGCTTACGCCTTCGGGGGTTCGAATCCCTCCTCGCCCATTTCTTTCCGCCGCGATTGAGCCCGCCATGGCTCTGGATCGCCGTGAAGTGCTTCAACCGAGCTTTTTGGATGGTCCCGGCCCGGGCTTGGGCGGCTTCGCAGCCGGCCCGTCGCGGACGGACTCTTGGGCGGCCACGGCCCCGAGCAAGCTTGCCGGCGGGACCGCGCGCGAACGCGGCCCGCGCCATCCGGGAGCGGGATTCAGACCGCGAGTTTGCCGGCCGACCTTCTCAGCTTGCGATCTGGTGGGCGACTCGATCGCTTCGGAACTGGTTCCCGCGTCCGGTCAGAAGCCATTCCGCCGAGACACCGAACTCCTCCGTAAGTCGGATCAGGAGCTCGGCCGAAGGACACTGGCCCACCGACATCCGGCGCAGAGTTTCGCGGTTGATGCCAAGCGCCTGCCCGACCGCGCGGAGCGACCGTCCGTCGGTCCGGATCGTGTTGATGATCATCGTGACCCGTTGGGCGAGGGCATCGATCTTCTCCTGGTGGTCCGACTGCCGAACGAGCTTTGCTTCGATCTGGCTTGCCGCGAGTTTGCGTGTCATTCGCCGAGCTCCTCGAGGATGTTCGCGATGGATTCCCGGAACTCATCGCGGAGCGCGGGCGCGAGGCGTCCGGCGCCGTTCGCGGCGAGTTGATCCATCCGTTGGAGTTTGACCCGTGCTTCGGCACGGGTTTCTGGATTGAGGTGGGGCCGAAGTCCGGAAGTCCGGTAGGTTTCAATCCATGTTTGAACTGACAACTCCGCCCCGTTCTGGGTGAAACTGCAGTTCATGAGGACACACATCATTTGAAGAAGGATGAGAAGTTCGTCCGTACCGATCTCGTCGTCCTCGACGGGAACCGGGGGTTCAACCGCCACAAAACCGCTTGTTTCACTCGGTTTCAGCGGGTTTGGGTCAGAAAGCCCAGCCAACGCCACCGCCACGACAAATGCAACATTCAGCATTGCGACCAGCTCCCGAACGGATCGGGGTATCCCCCCCTGATCGGTTCAGGCAGTGCAAGCGAAGACCTCAGGAATTTCGTTGGCGGATCTGCTCACAATTGTGTCTAATGTGCGCATGGACAGCGTCATTCCATCCAAGACACCCACCCTGACCGGGCGGATCACCGAGCGCGAGTCGCTGAAGGACCTCTTCGAGCGGGTAAGGGGCGGCGACCGGGCGGCGGCGGCGAAGATCTTCGATCAGTACAGGCCCCTCATCAGGCAGCGGTGCCGCGCGAGCATCCGGCCAAGTTTGCGCGGGGTCACCGATTCGGAGGACCTCTGGTCGACGGTCGCTCGCCGGTTCGACGCGATGATGGTCCGCGGGGCGCCGTCGCTCGAGTCCGAGCGGGCGTTCTGGGTGCTGGTGGGAACCCTCATTCAGCACGCCGTGGTCGATCGGGTGCGCGTGCTCAAGCGTCTGGAGCGGGCGACCTCCGAGGATGAACCCTTCGCGGGGATCCTGAGGGCGAGGATGGAACGAGACGTGTCGGATTCGGACGATTCCGCTATTCTGAAGACGGCGTCCGATCATCTCGCCCGTCCGGCGGATCGCGAGATCCTGAAGCTCTGGCTTTGTGAGCACTCGCACCGCCAGATCGCCGAAGCGCTGGACATGACGGAGTCGGCCGTGCGGATGCGGTGGCACGAGATCCGAGGAAAGG
>JBIKTT010000199.1:0-5103 GCA_044347925.1 Phycisphaerales bacterium | reverse complement strand
GCGGCCCGACGGCGAGCGGCCCCACGAGCACGAGTCGCTCCTTGAGTACTACGAAGCCGCGATGGAGGATTCGGCCGAGCAGCCGGAAGCCGAGAGGCTCAAGCTTTCGTCCGACGAGTGTTCCGCAATCCGGGACGAGGCACTGCAGTACTACCACCGGTACATGGCCCTCCTGGTGCTTGAAGACTTTGACGGGGTGGTCCGAGATACGACTCGGAACCTGCGAGTCTTTGACCTGTGCCGCGACCACGCCGAGACCGAAGAGGACCGTCAGGCTCTCGAGCAATATCGGCCCTATGTGCTCATGGTCCGGACGCGTGCGCTCGCGAGCCAGATGATCAAGGACGGGGAAGCGAGCGCGGCGATGTTCGCGATCGACCAGGGCATCGACCTGGTGCGGCGGGCGTATGCGGACCTTGGCGATCCCGCGGGGCTCGAACAGTCGCAGGAAGTTCAGATGCTGCGGCAGATGCGCGACAGCCTTGCTCCCAAGCTTCCTATCAAAGAGGCTGCGCCGAAGACCGCGAAGGGACGCAAAGCCGAGCTCAAGCAGCAGCTTGAGGAAGCCATCGCGAAGGAAGACTACGAGGAAGCGGCCCGTTTGCGGGACGAGATCAAGAAGCTCAAGGAGTAGCGGGGGCCAAAGGGCCGGTGCGGCTGAGGAGCGCGAAGTACGAGCCGTCGCCGTACGCCGAGGCCGGGTCGCCGGGCGTGCCGGAAGGGAGCGTCTGCTCCTCATCGAGAAGCTTGAGGCCGGGACCGTCGGGGCTTGCGGCCCATTCGGCTTGGTCGTGGTTCTCCGCCGGATCGATGCTGCAGGTCGAATAGACGAGCATGCCCTCGGGGGAGAGGAGCGAGGTTCCCTTGGCGATGATCTCGCGCTGGAGCGGGACCAGGCGGACCATCTGATCGGAAGCCAGGCGGTACTTGGCTTCGGGGCGCCGGGCGAGCGTGCCGGCATTGCTGCAGGGGACGTCGAGCAGGACGAGGTCGGCTCCGTAGCCGCGTGAGAGCTCGCGGACGACGGCGGGGACATCTTCGTACGCGGCGGCTTGGATGCGGCCGCCGGTGGTCATGGCGCCGGCGCGGAGCGTCTTGAGCCGGTCCTCATCGGTGTCGGACGCGAGGATGATCGCACCGGGAAACTCAGCGGAAAGCTGGCGGGTTTTGGTGCCCTGGCCGGCGCAGAGGTCGACGATCACGCGCGGGGTCTTGCCCAGGGCCGTCAGCCTGGCCGCCAGGCCGAGGACCGCTCGTGATGACGAAGCATCCTGCACCCAGACGAGGCGTTCGCGTTCGAGGAGCGTGAGCATCGAGGGGCGGTCGCCGGTCCAGACGCGGTGGGCTTGGGAAGCGTGTGAGGCGAGGCCGGGATCGGCGAGCGGCTTGGCGTACTGCGTGCAGAGAACGGTTGGCGGGCGGACGAGGCTGTGCAGCGCGAGCTTTTTCGCGACGTCGGGGCCGAAGTGGGTCGTGAGAGCCCGGATGTACGCGGGCGGGTGGCTTGTGGCGGCGGCGAGGCGCTGCGAGGGGTCGCCGCGGAAGACCGGCGCGGGCAAGCGGATTGCTCCGCCGTCTTCCATGGGGATTTCGTCGTGGGCGATCGTGTACTCGTCGACGTTGGTGGCGCTGGCCATCAGTTCACCCACGCGGCGGAGGAGGGCGTTCACCAGTCCGCCGGCACGGGCGTTGACGGCGATCTTGACCCATTCGACGCAGTGGTTGATCACGGCGTGGGTGGGAACGCGGTCGAGGAAGACGATTTGGGCGGCACCGGAGAGGAGAGCCGCTTGCACGCCGATGTCGAGCGCCAGGTTGGGCTTGTCCATGCGTGAGCGGACGAGGACCTCGAGGGTGAGCCAGCGGCGGATGACGGCGTCGTAGATGGCGTGGGCGAAAGCGGCGTCGCGGGGCTCGAGGCGGGCGTCAAACCCGGTGGGGTCGAGGTCGGGGAAGCGGCGGGCCTGCTGGGCGAGGCGCTGACAGACGAGGTCGCGGGGCTTGTCGCCGGTGACGGCTTTGCGGGCGTCGGGGTGGGAGGCGCTGGGAGCGTGCGGGTTCATCGCGCCGGGGCCGCTGGGGGGTCTGCTGGCGGGTTTGCCCGCTGGTTTTCCCGAGGGTTTGCCAGCGGGTTTGCCGGTGCGCGGGCTGAACGCGGGTTTGGCGGGGTGGCTTGATGGCGGGCGGGGGCCTTGGTGCATGCTCGCACGAGGGTAGTCCGTCGCGTGGGGCATCATTCCTGACGGGCGAGGAGAGCCAAGAATGCAGGATGCCCGAATCGAGCCCGATGAAGAAAGCCGGTCCGCCGCCGCGTCGGCGCGGCCTTTTGGCCGGGCTTCGGATCCGCAAGAAGCTGATCGTGCTGCACACGGTCTTTTCGCTCGGGCTTTTGCTGCTTTTGATCGTGGGGCTTCGTCCGGCGGTGACGGAGGTGGTGGACCGTGCGGAGACGGGGGAGGCGCTGACGCTGATGCAGGCGATCGCGGACGCGTCGACGGGCAAGTCGAGCGTGTCGGTGATGGACGCTGAGCGGCTCCTGGGGGCGGTGGAGGGTGTGACGATCGCGAAGGGGACTTCGGAAGAGATCGGACTTGAGAGCGCAATTGCGCAAGCGGCGGAATCGGCGGCGCCGGTGCCGCTGACGATCCCGTCGGGCAAGGGGCCGCCCTTGGGGGAGGGTGGCGGAGCGGCGGTGCTTGCGGTGGTCGCTCCGGGGGAGCCGACGCGGTACGTCGTGATCTCGGTGGTGCGGCGTGAGGCGCGCGACGCGGTGAACAGGCTTTTCGTGCTGACGGTGTTCGCGCTGATCGGCGTGTACGTGTTCATCGCGGTGACGATCGAGCTTTTCGTGCTGCCGCAAGCGGTGTACGGGCCGATTGAGACGATGCTCGACGCGGACCGGGCCCTGCGAGAGGGGCGGATCAACGCGGAATTGATCGCGGAAGCGGCGATCCCGAGCGATGAGCTTGGCGAGATCATGCGGAGCCGCAACGAGTCGGTGATCGCGCTGCGGACGCAGGAAGCTCAGCTTGCCCGGGCGCTCTCGCAGCTTGAGGAAGTCGCCAATGACCTCAAGCGGAAGAACCATCTGCTCGAGACGGCGCGGCGAAACCTGGCGGATGCGGACCGGCTTGCGAGCTTGGGGATGATGTCGGCGGGCGTGGCGCATGAGCTGAACACGCCGCTGACGGTGCTGAAGGGGCTGGTCGAGCGGCTGAACCGCGACCCGGGAGCGGGTCTGGATCCGGCGTCGGCGGCGCTGATGCTGCGCGTGGTCGAGCGGCTTGAGCGGCTGGGGGACAGCTTGCTTGATTTCGCACGGGCGCGGCAGCCGCGGACGCGGAAAACTTTCCTGCGGGAGGTGGTCGAAGAAGCGATCACGCTCGTCCGGCTGGATGCGGGGGTGAGCGGCGGCGCGGGGGGAGGGTTGGGGAGTGGGGGAGCGGAGCGGGTGCGGTTTGAGAATCAGATTCCCGCGGAGCTGGCGGTTGAGTGCGATGCGGACCGGATGGTGCAGGTCTTCGTGAATCTGGTGCGGAACGCGTGCAACGCGCTGACGGAGCATCTGTCGTTTGGGCCGGGGGCTCCGACGATCACGGTGCTGGCTTCCACAAGCTGTCGCGAGGGTCGGGACTGGGTGGCGGTCTCGGTGCGCGACAACGGGCCGGGGATTGATCCGTCGGTGCTTCCGAAGCTGTTCGAGCCGTTCGCGAGCACGCGGCTTGACTCGCGGGGGACCGGCCTTGGTCTGGCGGTGGCCGAGGGGATCGTCCGCGAGCACGGCGGGGTGATTCTGGCTCGAAACCTGCCGAGTTCGCGGGAGAACTCCGCCGGCGGAGCCGAGTTTGAGGTGATGCTGCCCGCCGGCGCGATGGAGCACTCCGCGGTATCCTCCCCCGTCACGGAGTGAACATTCATGGCCGATCCGCACGAAACCGTCCCGAGCAAGCACGAGTCCCCGCCTTCGCTTTCGATCATCGCGGTGGATGACGATGCGGACTTTCGGCAGTACATCCGGTCGGTCTTGGAGGGGGACGGGCACGAGGTGCGGACGGCGGCGGGACCGGACGAGTTTTTCGCGGCGGCGAGCGAACGGCTTCCGGACATCGTGCTTCTGGACATGAACATGGGCCGGTGGTCGGGTGCGGAGATGCTGAAGGAGATCCGGGCGCGGTGGCGGACGCTTTGCGTGATCGTCGTGACGGGGTACCCGTCGATGGACAGCATGCGGGAGACGTTCAAGCAGGACGTGTTTGACTATCTCGCCAAGCCGTTCTCGACGGAGGAGCTTCGGCGGTGCATCTGGCAGGCGGTGGCGGCGTTTGACCTGGGGAGCAGGCCGCTGGACCGGTTGCGGCAGAGCTTGGGGCGGCAGATCCGGCTGGCGCGGACGGAGCGGGGCTGGACGCTCAAGGAGCTGAGCGAAGCGACGAACGTGAGCGTGAGCCAGCTCAGCTCGATCGAGCGGGGGGCGCACCTGCCGAGCTTGGAATCGCTGGCGGCGATCGCGACGGCGCTGCAGGAGCGTCCGAGCGAGTGGCTGGGGTCGGCGGGGTTCTAGATTCTATCGAAACAGGCGGGGCGACACGCCCCGGCTCGCTACACCGCTGCCTGCGGCTCCGTCCCAGATTCCACGATCCGTGCCGCGGCGATCACGACGTCGCCTTCGTCGAGGCTGACGACGCGGACGCCCTGGGCGTTGCGGCCGGTTTCGCGGATCTCGCCGGCGGCGGTGCGGACGATCTGGCCGCCTTTGCTGATGACCATGACGCCGTCGGTGGCGTGGACGCCCAGAGCGGCGACGGCTTTGCCGTTTCGATCGGAGGTCTTAATGTCGATGCGGCCCTTGCCGCCGCGGCTTTGGGATCGCATGGAGCCGTCCTCGGACTGGACGCGGTATTCATCGACGGGGGTGCGTTTGCCGTAGCCGTTCTCGGTGATGGTGAGGAGGCAGACGGTGGGGTCGGCGGTGGTGCCCTCGGCTTCGGGGGTGGCGGCGGGGGTCATGGGGATCGAGATGACGCCGACGACCTCGTCGCCGTCCTCGAGCTCGATGCCCTTGACGCCGGCGGCGGAGCGGCCCATGAGGCGGGCGTCCTGCTC
>JBIKTT010000277.1:0-4301 GCA_044347925.1 Phycisphaerales bacterium | reverse complement strand
GGCCCAGGCACCTACCAAAGTCTCGGCGATCCCGGTCGGAATACGGGCTCGACCGCCGTCGATGCAAACCGTGACGGCTCGGTCATTGTCGGCAACTTGTCCGGCACTCGCGGGGGCTCCGTCAGACCGTTCCGATGGACCGCCGCGGGCGGGCTCCAGTCACTCGGCTTCGCGGGCGGCGACGACACCGAGGCCTTCGCCATCAGCGACGACGGCAACAAGATCATCGGCTCCGTCTCCGCGGCGGGGCGTGGCTTTGTCTGGACGGTGGACCGCGGGTACGAGTTCGTGAGCGGCCTGCACGGCGGCGACGGAATTTCGTTCCTCTACGGGATGAACCGAGCGGGCACCATTTACGTCGGCAACGCCAATATCGAAGCCACCGGGGCCATGTGGATCAACGGCACCGTCATCAACCTCGGAAAGCTCGCTGGAACTGGCGCGTTTTTCGCGAACGCCGTCGACGATTTCGGGACGGTTGTCGCGGGCCACTCGATCGCGAGCGGACCACTCATTGCGACGGTGTGGACGCAGGCCCGAGGCATCGAGCCGCTGTCTGACTACCTCGCTTCACAAGGCGTGACGATCCCCATGGGTGTCATGCTCCGTTCCTGCGAAGCTGTTTCCGCCGACGGGCTGACCTTCGCGGGAGGTGCATCAATCGACGGCGTGCCGAATTCAACGTTTGGCTACGTGGTCACGATCCCCTGTCCCGGCAGTGCGGTGTTTGCTGTTCTCTCGCTGCTCGTCTCTGGCCGTCGGCAACGTCGCCGAATGACAGGCGGGTGGCACGACTGACGTCGTCCCGAGGGGTGAGCGAAACCTGTTCTTCGGAGGCGGTCTCCGAATAGCGGAGGATGGCGGCATCCCGGCCATCGGTTACACTGGGTTCCGCGTGACGATCAAGCACCACCGACCCGGAGAGGAGAAAGGCAGTCGTGCCACCCGCCGGGATGGGAGACGTGGAAAGGCTGAAGATGAGATGCTCGCGGGAACGAACACGCACAGATCATCGGCACCGATCGCCGGAGGAACCGGCGATCGGTGGCACGCCTCGATGCCGAGATCGGTGCCACCCGCCTGGAGGAGCCCCGCACAACTCGACAGGAAAGGCTCACTTGTGACACCCGCCGAGTCGACGCGGGGATATCGATTACATGCCCCTACTCCCCCAAGCCATGACGAAAAGCGATCAAACCTCCTCCGACGAATTTCAAAGACAGCTCGATGCTGATCCGGAACGTGTTCGGCGATTGGCAGAGCTGTACGCTCAGGCCGCGAAGCGAAGAGCCGAGCATCATCGAGAACAGGCAGAGCTCTTGGATGAGCTTCGTGCTGTGGGTGAGGCGGTCGAATAAGCGTGGGACTTGGTGAATACCAAACGCGCTTACCAGCAAGCTGTTCCCATCTTGGTCAAGCACCTCTCACGGCCATACTCTCCCAGAGTTCTTGAGGGCATCGTCAGGGCACTCACTGTGAAAGAAGCACGCGGCGTGGCTGCGGAGCCGCTCATCGAGTTGTTTCAGCGGCTTCCGATGACGGGATGGCCCAAGTGGGAGATTGGGAACGCCATCAACATGGTTGCGACTCGGCCAGATCTACCGACGTTGGAGCGATTGGCCATGGAGCGCTCTCATGGGCGAGATCGTGAGGGGATCTTGGCAGTCTTCGTGAGGTTGTTTACGCCGCATTCCGATCAGATCGTGATCGAGCTGCTTTCAGATCCGACGATTTCTCACCACGCCGCGTTTGTCGCAGGCAAACGCAAACTTGCAGCGGCTTTACCCGACTTACGAAAGTTGCTGGGAAGCTCGAACAAGGACGTTGTCAAAGCAGCTCGAAAGGCGATCGAGAAGATCGAAAAGTGAATTGCACGAGGTTGGGTGGGTGGCACGATTTGCTTCATCCTGCGGGGTGAGCGAAACCAGTTCTTCGGACTCGGTCTCCGCGCGTCAAAAGACGGTCGTGCCACGATCCGCCGCTTCGGGCGGGTGGCACGACTGACGTCGTCCTGCGGGGTGAGGCGGGTGGCACGACTGACGTCGTCCTGCGGGGTGAGCGCGGCTTGTGCTTCGGGATCCGTCTCCGAACAACGGAGGCGGGGGTGCCACGACCTCCCGGTCCTCCGGCTGGTCGTGGATGGATCGACGAGACCAGTGTCGCTGCGGTCGAGGCGGGTTTGTGGGCGAAGAGAGAGATCGCGACGTTCGCGGTGCGAAGCCATGCGACGATGGATCCGGTCGCGTGACGGGACGACGAGCCGGTCGGAGGACCATCCACGACCAGCCAAAGCGGCAGGTCGTGGCACCCGCCCTCCATACGAGCGACCATCCACCGATCGTCGGAGGAACCGACGATCGGTGCCACGGGTCATGGTGTGCGATCAATGCCACGGGTCGTAGTGTGCGATCGGTGCCATGGGTCACCGTCAGCGATCGGTGTCTCATGTCGCGTGGCTGGCTGAGCTGACCTGGTCCCACGAGAGGTCGAATCGGGCGAGGTATTTGCGGAGGCGGTCGGCGTCGTTTGGGCTTGCTTTCTTGAGGCGGGATTGGGCGAAGAGCGTGCGGCCGGCCTCGGAGAGTGAGCGGCTTTGCTCGCAGACGCGGAGGACCTCCGCGAGCTGGACGCGATCAAAGCGGTCCAGGGCCGCGGCGGTGGTGGGGCTGAGGAATCGCTCGCAGGGGTCGGTTTCGGCTCCGCTCGTCGCGGGCTTGGGCGTCCACGCCTGGCCCAAGCGTCCGATCTCGGCTTCGGCGATGTCGAGCGTGACGCGGCCGGTGGGGGAGAGGGTCGCCATGCGGGTGACGGACGCGGAGAGATCGCGGAAATTGCCGGACCACGGCGCGGCAGGGCTCATCGCGAACTCGAGGTAGCGGGAGCGTGCTTCGGCGTTGAAGCGGACGGTGCGGCCGGAGCGCCTGGCGAACTGGTCGAGTTCGTAGTCGAGGTTGGGCTCGATGTCCTCGCGGCGGTCCTTGAGAGCGGGGAGGTGGAACGTCCAGAGGTTGATGCGGGCGAGGAGGTCTTCGCGGAAGGCGCCTTCGCGAGCACGGGCGAAGAGGTCGCGGTTGGTGCCCGCGATGAGCTGGAAGTTGCTGGTGGATTCGGTGTCCGAGCCGAGGGGGAGGAACCGCTTCTCTTCGACGGCGCGGAGGAGCATGGCTTGCTCATCGAGGCCAAGCTCGCCGATCTCGTCGAGGAAGAGCAAGCCGTCGTGGGCGGTGCGGAGCAGGCCGGTGCGGTCGGCTTGGGCGCCGGTGAAGGCTCCCTTGCGGTGGCCGAAGAGCGCGGACATCGCGGAATCGCCGCGGAGGGTGGCGCAGTTGACCTCGACGAACGGGCCTTCGAGCTGGCGGCGGTGTTTCTTGAGCTCGTAGATGCGGCGGGCGAGCTGGCTTTTGCCCGCGCCGGTGGGACCCATGAGGAGGAGGGGCTCGGTCGAGTGGGCCGCGACGTGCTCAAGCTCATCGATCAGGCGGTTGAAGCGAACACTTCGCGTGGGGATGCCGGACTTGAGGCTCGCCACGTTGTCGGAGAACTCGCGCTTGAAGCGGGACGCGATCGAGTCGTACTTGGAGAGGTCGAGGTCGATGATGCGGAACTCACCCGCGGGGTCGCTGGCGTTGGGCTTGCCGCGGGCCCGGGGGCTGGTCTGGATGAGCTTGGCGGGGAATCGCCGCGTCTCGGTCAGCATGAACAAGCAGATCTGAGCGACGTGCGTGCCCGTGGTAATGTGGATGAGGTAGTCCTCGCGCTCGGTGTCGAAGGGGTAGGTCGACGCGAAGTCGTGCAGGACGGTGTAGACCTCTTCGAAGTCCCAGGGGTCGCGGGGGTCGGCGGGGTGGAGGCGCACCTCGGTCTCCGGGGAGACCAGGGCGATGTCTGCTTGGACCTGCTTGGCGAGGCTGGTGCCGCGACGGGGGTAGAGGAGTTCGAGCCGGTGGATCGCGAGGTCCGGCTGCTGGCAAAGCGAGACGGTCGGGCGCCACCGCTCCCAGCGGTCGATGCCCCGGCCGACGTCGAGGGAGGTGCCGAGGAGCCCGAACGCGACGGTTTGGCGGGAAACGCGACTCATAGATAGGAGTTTATCCTATCGGCTAGTCTTTGGCGGGGCGTGAGCGAGTGGGGTGGCGATTGGCGAGAATGGGGCGGGAAGCGGGGTTTGGCACGCTACTCGCATTGTGATCCTCGCCTCGAGCACGGGCTTGCGGCGGGGAGGGGCTGGCGGCTGGATGAAACGACCATCCGTCACCCCTCCCCGCGGCGGCGAGCTCGGAAAGGCATTGAGAAAGGTGAGC
>JBIKTT010000198.1:0-5125 GCA_044347925.1 Phycisphaerales bacterium | reverse complement strand
GTGCTTTGCGGGTTTCCTTGACGATCTCCTCGTCCTCGCTGTTGACCCATGCGGACGGCTTGAGGGCTCCGTCATCGTCGCCCTTGGCGGCTTGGGCTTTGCCGGAAGCATCGACGGTGACGACGGCGGAGGACTTTGAGCGGCGGGTAAAGGTCTGTGTGCCGGTGACGGGGAGGTCGGGAAGATCGGCGTCGGGGATGGAGACAAGGAACTCGGCTTGGGTGACCTTTCGGGCGTTGGCGAGGGAAGCGGTTTTGCCGGTGGGCTTGACGAAGGTGGCGACCATGATTTCGGGGCTTTCGGTCGCTCGCAGGGCCCGCGTGCGGTCGGAAGCCATGGTGATGAGCTTGGTCCCGCCGAGGTCCATCTCGATCCGGACAACTTCGCCCTTTTCGTCGAGCCACATGGTCTGTTCAAGGTCTTTGGGCTTGCCGGCGACGACCTTGTACTTCCAGGTCTTGACCTTCTTGCCGGAGACGTCGAGGGTGGCTTGTTCGAGGAGTGTGTAGGCGTCGGTGGAGGGTTCGAGGCCTCCGGCGGGGTCGATGGTGGTGACTTTGAAGTCTTTGGCGCCCGCGGCTTGGCGGGTTGCGATGAAGGTCTGCGCGGCGGCGGGGGTGAGCCAGGCGGGGTCGGAGGGCTTGGGGAGGCTTTCGGAGGACTCGAGCTTGTTGCCGTCCTGGATGCGGGTGATCTTGACGGTGTCGCCGCCAAAGGTGTACTCGGCGACCATGGGTTTGCCGCCGAGTTCGGTGCGGGAGCGCATGGATTTGAGGACGTTGGCGGAGGTCTCGACGGTTTCGGCTTCGACGGAGTTCTTGATCTCGGTCTGGCCGCGTTTGATAACGAGGAGGACGCGTTGGCGGGTGGTGATGAGGTCGTTCTCGCGGATGACCTGGCTGTGCTGGTAGCCGGCGTGCTTGCCGCCGAGGGAGACCTCGTACCAATGCTCGGTCCGGGTGGCGGCGGGAGCGGTCGCGGCGGGCTGGACGGACGTTCGCGCGGGGGCGGGCGCGGCGAAGACCGACGCGGAGCCGACGGCGAGGATGAGCATCCCGCAAGCCGAGTAAAGCCTGAAGAATCGGGACAAGCGTGGCTTGGCGGGGGTTGTCATGATGGGAGTGTACCGCCGAGTCGCGGGAGGGTTCGCGGGGCGGGGTACACTGCGGTGTGATTGACACGCATTGCCATCTGACATTTCCGGATTTTGCGAAGCGGGTCCCCTCGGTGCTTGAGATCGCGCGGGCGAAGGGCGTGACGGGAGTGATCACGATCTCGACGACGACGAGCGACTGTCTGCAGGCGCTCGCTCTGGCGCGGACGTACGCGAACGTGTGGTCGACGGCGGGGATCCACCCGCTTCACTCGCACGAGGGGCCGCACGTGTGGGAGAATCTGGGAACGTGCATCGCGGATCCGAAGTGCGTCGCGTGGGGCGAGCTTGGTTTGGATAACCACTATTCGGAGCCGGCGCGGGACGTGCAGCACGCGGTGCTTGAGGAGCATCTGGAGTTCATCAAGCGGTCGGGCGTGAAGAAGCCGATCGTGCTCCACTGCCGCGAGGCGTTTGCGGATCTGGTGCCGATTCTGAAGGCGAGCGGGCTGGACACGACGCGGATGGTGTTCCACTGCTTCACGGGGTCGCGGGCGGACGCGAAGCTGGCGCTGGATCTCGGGTCGTTCATGAGCTTTACGGGCGTGGCGACGTACAAGAGCGCGGCGGAGGTTCGGGAAGCGGCGAAGCTGGTGCCGAAGGACCGGATCATGATCGAGACGGATGCGCCGTTCCTGCCGCCCGAGCCGCACCGCGGGACGCGGCCGTGCGAGCCGTGGATGGCGAGCTTGACAGCGGCGAAGGTGGCGGAAGCTCGCGGCGAGTCGCTTCCGGCGTTTCTTGAGCAGATCAACGCGAACACGAAGGCATTCTTCGGCATCACGGTGCCGGCGATCTCTTGAAGGATTGAGCGAGCCCCCATGATTGACGCTTCGCATCTTCATCGCATGGACCCGGTGCTTCTGGACCTTGGGATGCTCAAGATCCGGTGGTACGGGGTGTCGTACCTGATGGGATTTCTGGTGGCGGGGATCATCCTGTACATGCTTGGGAAGAAGCGGCGCGTGCTGGTACCGCCGCAGAACGCGATCGATGTGATTCTGATCTTCGTGTTCGGCGTGGTGGTGGGCGGTCGGCTGGGGTATGTGCTTTTCTACAGCCCGTCGCTTCTGACGGATCTGTCGGGCACGTTCCCGTACTGGGGCGTCTTTGCGATTCAGAAGGGCGGGATGGCTTCGCACGGGGGGATGGCGGGGGTGCTTGCGGCGGCGTGGTGGATCTCGCGCGGGTTCGTGCAGGAAGATGGGACGCGGATCGGGAAGGCGCCGGTGTTTCACATCGCCGATGTGTCGTGTCTGATCGCTGTTCCGGGTCTGCTTTTCGGGCGGCTTGCGAATTTCGTGAATGGCGAGCTGTTGGGGCGGATTGTCGCCAAGCCGGGCGAGCCGGGGCCTTGGTGGTCGGTGCGGTTCCCGGAGGAACTGCTTTCGGAGCATCGGCCGAAGCTGACGCCCGAGCAGACGACGGCGCTGCTTGATCTGGCGGACAAGGTGCGGGTGGAGGGGGACACGGACGGAGCGGCGATCGAGCGGCTGGTGCAGGCGGTGCAGAGCAAGTCGACGGCGGCGGCGAATGAGCTTGCGACACAGCTGACGCCGCTTCTGGCGGCGCGGCATCCGAGCCAGCTTTACCAAGCGGCCGCGGAGGGAATCGTCGTGGGCGGGTTGCTTTGGCTGATCTGGGCGAAGCCGCGGAAGCCGGGGGTGATCACGGCATCGTTCCTGCTGATGTACGGCGTGCTTCGGATTTTGATCGAGCAGTACTGGCGGCTTCCGGACCCGCTGAAGACGCAGTACATCCTCGGCTTGACGCGGGGGCAGTGGCTTTCGGTCGGAATGCTTGCGGTGGGCGCGGGGCTATTGGTGTGGGCGGTGCGGCGGCCGGGTCCTGCGTTCTCGTGGCGGAAGCCGATCGATTCGGTCGCTTCAAACGCCGAGTGACCGGGCGAAAAACTCCGTCTGAAGGTTCTTGGCCTCATTGCTCATGCGGCCAAAGCCGATGTGTTCGCGCGGGGCGCCGGTGGTGGGCCAGGTCTGGACCTGGATCATCGCGGGGTCGGCGGCACGCGCGGTGTAGTGGGCGCGGAGCGTCTCGATGAACCGCTTCTGAACTTCCCAGGGGATCATTTCGTCGGCTTCGCTATGAAGGAGGAGGATCGGGAGCGGGGCCATGCCGCCGAGGTTGCGCAGGGCTTCGAGCTTCTGCACGCGCGGGCGGGGGTGGTCGACGGGCCAGGGGCGGACGGGGAGGCCGAAGTCCGTCGGGAAGTACATGCCCTCAAGCCAGCCGGAGGTGCCCTCGACGGCGGCGGCGCGGAAGGGATGCGGGTCGCACAGGCGGCGGAGCGTCACCATGCCCCCCAGGGACATGCCGCCGATGGCGAGGCGGGCGGGGTCGACGCCGGGGAGCGCACGCATGTCGCGGACGATCGCGTCGATCTCGGAGAGGGCTTGCTCGAGGACGTCGAGGGTGCGGGCGGGTTCCTGCATGGCGGGGTCGAGGCGCTCGCCATGGCCGGGGAGGTCGATCGCGACGGCGGCGATGCCGGCGCGAAGCCAGCGCATGTAGCGGCCGGGGTCCATCTCCTTGCTTGCGGTGCGGCCGTGGAGCCAGAGGACGGCGGGGACGGTCTGGCCGGGCGCGACGTCGGGGAGCGCGACCATCGCGGGGGCGTTTCCCAGCGTGAGACGGCGCGCTCGCTCGGCGAGGTACCTGGGAAACTCCTTGAAACGGTCGTCCATAGGCGGATCATTCGCTCCTACCTTCCTGCATGCCAACCGTTTCACCGCTTGTCGTCATCACGCGCCAGCTTTCGGGCCGCCTCACGCTTCCGGGCACGATCGAGGTGCGCGAGGGGGGTGACGCCAAGCCGACGCGGGAAGCTCTGCTTGCGGCGGTTCGGGGGGCGACGGTGGTGGTGACGATGTACACGGACAAGGTGGATGCGGAGTTTCTGGACGCGGCGGGGCCGCAGCTTCGCGGGGTGTGTCAGTGCGCGGTGGGGACGGACAACATCGACAAAGCGTTGTGTGCTTCGCGGGGTGTGGTGGTGACGAACACGCCGGACGCGGTGACGGAGGGGACGGCGGACCTGGCGTGGGCTCTGCTTCTGGCGACGGCGCGGCGGATTCCGCAGAACGATCGGTATGCGCGGAGCGCGGCGTATCCGGCGAACGGGCACCTGTCGATGGCGGCGCACATCGGGCTTGAGCTTGCGGGGCGGAACCTGCTGATCGTGGGCGCGGGTCGGATCGGGTACGCGACGGCGCTGCGGTCGATGGGCTGGGGGATGCGGATCGGTTACGTGGCGCGGAGCGTGCACCTGGACTTTGAGACGGCGCCGCTGAACGCCAAGCGGTTCGGGCTTGAGGAGGGCTTGGCGTGGGCGGATGTCGTGAGCTTGCACACGCCGCTGACGCCGGAGACCAAGCACCTGATGAACGCGCGGACGCTGGGCATGATGAAGCCGGACGCGATGCTGATCAATACGGCGCGGGGGCCGGTGGTGGATGAAGCGGCGCTGGCGGCGCACCTGAAAGCCGGGAGGATCTGGGGAGCCGGGCTTGACGTGTATGAGCGTGAGCCGGAGGTTCATCCGGAGCTGATCGGGCTGGACAATGTCACGCTTGCGCCGCACATCGGGTCTGCGAACCGGACGAGCCGGGGCCTGATGGTGAAGATGGTGAACGAGAACGTCGCGGCGATCCTCGCGGGCAAGAACCCGCCGAACCGGTGCAACTAGTCGGGCTTGGCGGGGTCGGAACGCCAGTTGAGAACGAAGTCGAGGCCTTCGAAGCCGGGGCTTCGCTGGATGGCTCGCGTGTTGGCAGTGGGGTCCTCGACGCCGCCATCGTCGCGGCCGTCCTGGCCGACGGAGTAGATGAGGTACGAGCGGCCAAGCCGGTCGGCCAAAGGGTCGACCGCGCGGAGACGGAGAGCGTCGCGCGTGGGGCTGAACCAGTCGATGGGGAGGGTGTCGAGGTACTTGGGTACGAGGTCTGAGACGGCTTG
>JBIKTT010000197.1:0-5146 GCA_044347925.1 Phycisphaerales bacterium | reverse complement strand
CGGACGAGCTCGACCGTCGGCGTCAAGCCGTGCTTGTCGAGGTCGGCGACGAGTTCGAGGCGATCCGCTCCGGCTTCCGCGGCGACGATGGCGTCATTGAGGTTGTCGACGGCGATTTCAAGCATCACGCGGTGAGAAGAAGTCATGTGGGGGGATTATTGGCAAGGCGAGACCGCGGTATCATCAGCTTCATGGAATTGCGCGAGATCATGCCCGGGTTCTACGATCCCGCACCCTGCGTGGTGTGTGAGAAGATCGAGGGTATCAGCCGTTCACGATCACCGAGCGAGTTGTACCGCGTCCCGCTGCATCATCGGAGATTGTCCTGCTGTCTGACAGAGGAGGCGGAATCATGGGCCGGTCGGGCCGCGCTGGCGGAACTTCCCGACATGGCGTGCACGCGGCAGTTGCGTGCTTTGTACGAATCTGAAGAGGGATTGGGGCTTTGGGCACCGGTGTCATACATGAACCGCGAAGATCTCAGGCACGCGGCGGCCATCGCTTCGATGGGCTCTGTCCTCATTCCACCGCCGCACGAATGGGAAGTCGCGAGGTCGATGCTGCGAGACTCACTGGATCGGAGTCCGGAGTACAAAGAGGTCCGCTATCTGCGCGAAGTTGACGATCTCTTGCCTTTCGCCATCTCGTACTCGTCGTCCTACTGGATTCTCGTCCTTCGCGGTCAGCTGGCGGGATCGATCATGCGGTGGGAGCCGTTTGGCCACAATGAACTGAAGGAACCGTGGGCTACCGATATTGCGGCGTGGGCGAAGCGGCTGTTCGCGGAGTGTCCCGGTGTCTTCGGCGGTATTCCTGATCTGCGAGGGTCGGATTCGATCGATCCCTGCGACGCGAACGCCCCTCTCTGGGCGCTCCGGTACTGCGCCGACATGTACTCGATGGCGAAGTGAGCACGGTGTGAGCAACGCTCGGCAATATCATCGTGTATGGAATACACGATCAGCACCAGCCACGCCGACATGAACCTCGACGACGTTCACGCGATGCTCGCCGCGACCTACTGGTCCCCGAGGATCAAACGCGAGATCGTCGCGAAAGCCATGGCCAACAGCGTCGTAGTGGGGGCTTTCGACACCGCGACCGGCCGCCAGGTCGGGTACGCACGCGTGGTGACGGACCGGGCGACGTTCGCGTGGCTCTGTGATGTCATCGTGGATGAGAACCACCGCGGCCACGGGCTTTCGAAACGCATGCTCGCGGCGCTGGACGCGATCCCTGAGCTTCAAAAGCTCCGTCGGTGGTGCCTGGCGACGCGCGATGCCCACGGCATCTACGCAAAGCTCGGGTACGTGCCGGTCGTCCCGGGCGCGTGGATGGAACGCAAAAGCGATCCCGGCGTGTGGCAGGACCCGGCGTAGCCCCGCCGACGCGAGTCACTTCGCGAAGAGGCGGTCCATCTGCTCACTGATGGTGGTCAGTCGCTTGAAGTCACCCCCGGCGACTTCCGCGGTGGCCCAGCGGCCCTTGGGGTCCGTCGAGTACCCGCAGTCGTCAAGAGCTTTCATCACCCGCTCCCAGCCGGCATCGCCCTCGCCAAGCTCGACGGAAAAGCCCTTCCACAAGCCTTCATCGTTCCGCTTCTTGCGGCTGAAATCCTTGATGTGGAGCTTGGCGATGCGTGGTCCGAGGATCTTGATCCAATGCTCGGGCCAGCCGAAGTTGATGACGTTGCCGATATCAAAGTGCCACTGGACGATCGGGTCATTGATCTCGTCGAGGTAGCGGGCCGCTTCGAGCGGGCTGAGCAGGAACTGATTCCAGACGTTCTCGATCGCGATGGTGACGCCCAGCTCCTTCGCGAGGGGGACTGCACGCTTGATCCGCTCGATCGACAGCTTCCAGCACTCGTCGTAGGGCAGTCGGTCGCTGACGATGCCGGGAACGAGGAGGATGCTGGAGGCACCGGCTTTCTTCGCGTCGCGAAGGCAGGTTTCGAGAGCTTCGCTTGCTTTCTTGCCGGCTTCATCGCCCGGGGCGTTCAGCGGAAGGGACCAGTGGGCGGAGTTGACCATGCCGTGGATCGGGAGGCCCACCTTGGCCGAAGCCGCGATGAGCTCGTCGATCTGCGGAGCGGGGCTGTCGGCTTCGATCCCGTCAAACCCGGCGTCCTTCGCGGCTTTGAGCTTGTCCTCCCAGGTCGAGCCCACGCCGATCATCCCGAGCATGACGGCTTTGCGAAGGGTTCGCTTGGGCGCACCGCCGGCGGGCGTCGCGGACGGAGAAGCGGCTTGGGAGGAGGGCTGCGCGGAGATCCGCGAAGCGAGCGTGGTGGACGCGATCGCGCCCGCGGCGAGCGTGCTGAACTCTCGACGTGAGATGGACATCGTGGGCCTCGGTGATGATCAGATGAGCTTGTGCTTGCCGGGAATGGGGACGACGACGGGCGGGAGCTTCATGTCCCACGACAAAGCGGCGGGCTGGAGGTTCTCGGCGCTCTCCATCGCCTGCTTCCACGTGACGGTCTTGCCGGAATACGCGGACATGCGAGCCATGATGCCCAGGAGGCACGAGTTGACGGCCCGGGGGCAGTCGTTGATGGGCTTGCCGGCGCGGATGCTGGCGAAAAGCTCGTTGTGCTCGACCTGGTACATGTCGTCGCCGCCCTTGCCCTTGTAGCCCCAGGTCTCCTTGCCCGCGTAGTCGTAGGTCTTCAGGCTTTGCGGCTGCCAGCCGTTGACGTTCGCGCGGCCCTTGGTGCCAAAGACGTAGTCGGAGTTGTCCCCATAGCAGTTGTTGATCTGGCGAGCGGAGTGGTAGGTCTTCAGGCCGCCCTCGTATTCATAGATCGCGCTGAAGTGGTCGTACACGTCGCCGCTTTCCTCGCCCTCGCGAGCCTGACGCCCGCCGAGACAGTTGACGGAGACGGGCAACCGGTCGCCCATCGCCCAGGACATGCGGTCGACGGAGTGGATGGACTGCTCGACGATGTGGTCGCCGGAGATCCAGTTGAAGTGCCACCAGTTGCGCATCTGGAACTCAAGGTCGGACCAGCCGGACTTCCGCGGGTTCTTCGGGAGGGTGCCCGTCAGGTAGTTGGTGTAGACGCTGGTGACCTCGCCGATGCGGCCGCCCAGGATCTCGCCGAAGATCTCACGCATCGCCGGGTGGTAACGCCAGCAGAACCCGATCATCAGAGCGAGGTTCTTCTTCTTGGCATCTTCGCCGCACGCGAGCACCTCGCGGATCCCGGCCGCATCCACCGCGACCGGCTTTTCCGCGAAGACGTGCTTGCCCTTGTCGAGCGCGTACCGGATGTGCGCGGGGCGGAAGTTGGGATAGCTCGTCAGGATCACCATGTCGACGCCCGAGTCGATGACGCCCTTGTAGTTGTCAAACCCGGTGAACTGGCGCTCCGCCGAGACGTCGATCTTCGTCTTGGCCGAGTCACCCAAAGCCTCAGTCAATCCGGCTTTCGCGCTCTCCAAGCGGTCCTTGAAGACATCGCCCATCGCCCAAAGCACGGTGCCCTTGTCAGCGGCAAGTGCTTGGCTCGCCGCGCCCGTGCCGCGCCCGCCGGTGCCGATCAGGCCGACCTTGATCGTGTCGCTGCCGCGCACGTTCGCGGTGCGCGAGACCGCGAGAGCGGGGACGGCGGCGGAAGCAGCGAGCACCGCGGCGGTCTTGACGAAATCGCGGCGGTCGACGGACGTGACGGGAGTGTTCATGATGACCTCGTGATGGCTTGGAACGGGCTCGTACATGGCCCAAACGGACAAACTCGGACGAGTTGGCAGCATACCAAACTCTCCCGGCCGTGGCAGAGGTCTTTTTGTCGTTCCGGCGATGCTGTGGGAACCCACCCGGTCCTGGCTCGGGCAAGCCTCTCCGGCTCAGGTCGCTCGGGCAAGCAGCAGCGTGCGGTCGTCCGAGGGGGGGAGCTCACCCATCCCCGTAAACGAGCACACCCGGGCCGAGATCGTCTCCGCCAGCGTGTGAAGCGACCCGCTGTGCTCCCGAAGGATCGCGTCCAGACGCGGCACGTCGAACAGGTCGTTGTCCGGGTTCTGAGCTTCCGTGATCCCGTCCGTGTACATCGCCAAGAGGTCCCCGGGTTCGAGCGTCACCGTCGCTTCCGAACACTCCTGCGTCGGCATGATGCCAAGCGGCAACCCGCCCACCGCGTCGAGCACCACCATCCCCCGCTTCGTCAGCAGCCGGGGCGGCGGATGACCCGCGCACGCGTACTTCAGCGTCCGCTCACGCGGGTCGTACACCCCGTAGAACGCCGTCACAAACGACCCGTTGATCGACGTGTACGACGCCAGAAGCCGCTCGTTCAGATGGTCCAGAAACTGGCACGGATGATCCGGCGGGCCCGAATACGCCCGCGCCAGTGCATGCATCACCGCCATGATCACCGCCGCGGGCGTCCCGTGCCCCGACGCATCGGCGATCAGAAGCCCGTACCGGCCGTCGGGCAGCGTGAACACGTCGTACGAATCCCCGCCCGCGTGCGCACTGGGCTCATACAGCGCCGCAAGCTCAAGCCCCGGGATCTTCGGCAGTTCCTGCGGCAGCAGCGAATGCTGAATCTGCCCCACGATGGCCAGTTCGCGGTCCAGCGCCCGATAGGCTTTCGTGAGCTCCGCCCGAAGCACCAGATTGGCCGTCGTGCGGCCAAACAAGTTGGACTGCCAGAGGGTGTTGGCGAGCTCGCTATGCCTGAAAGCCCCAGGGTCGCGCCACGCGAGGATCGACATGTTGAGAGCCGTGCCGTTCTCGTACTGCGGCATCGCGAAAAGACACTTCATGCCCTCGAGGTACGGCGCCGCCGGATCCGACGGCGGGATCGAGAAGCTCTCCAGCACCGCCGGCTTGTCCGCATAAAGCAGATCCCCGAAAAACCCGTGGTCAAACCGGGGCAGCTTGTCGCGGCTCGTCCAAGGGTTGTGGTCCTCGGGCCACCCGGAAAACCGCGTGATCCGGTACCACGGCCGCTCAAGGTCGCGCCGCGAGACCGCGATCAGCGTGTCGATCGTGGAAAGCTTGCGCACACCTTTGCTATACAACTGCACCAGCTTGTGCGCATCCTCCTGCCGGCTCACATCCCGCATCAGCGAATCGACGATGTCGAGCCGCTCGCGCCAGCTCAATTCATGCGGAGCGGGAGGGGGCGGCGGCGGTG
>JBIKTT010000235.1:0-4707 GCA_044347925.1 Phycisphaerales bacterium | reverse complement strand
GTGACATGGTTCGACGAGCCGGAGGAGGCGAGCGAATCAGGCTTGCCGAAGCACCAGTAGACGAAATCCGCGTCGTGGATGTGCAGATCGACCATCGCGCCGCCGGACCGCTTCTCGTCCGCGTAGAACGCCGCGTTCCACGTCGGCCGGCTCCCGATGCGTTCGAGCGTCAGCGTGCGGAGCGGGCCAAACCGCTGATCGCGGATCCGATCGCGAAGCCAGGGCCACCCCGGCCAGAACCGCATCACCATCGCCGGGATGCAATGCTTGCCCGACGCTTTCGCCGCCTGATCAAGCTTGCGGATGTCCGCCGCGGCGAGGGCGACCGGCTTTTCAACCAGGACGTGCATGCCGCGAGCGAGAGCGCGCTCGGCGACGGCGACGTGCGTGTCGGTGGGTGTGCAGATGCTGACGGCGTCGACCCCGGCGTGGGCGAAAAACTCGGCTTCGTCGTGGAAGATCCGAACGCCCGAGAGGTCCAGCGGGGTGGTGTTCATCCCAAGGTTGCCGGCGGCGCCGCCGCCGCCGGTCGGGTCGAGGGCCGCAACGACGTTCGCGCCCGCCGCGCGGTACGAGGTCAGGTGCGTGCGCCCCATGTTGCCCAGGCCGATGATGCCGATGCGGGGATGGGTGATGCCGGAGGATTGGGTCATGCCGGACTGTTCCTTCAGAATTTCCAGTGTTTCTCGATCAGGTCGCGTGCGACACGGACATCCGCGACGCGGTCATCGCCGGCTTCGCGCTCGATGACGAAGTCGCCCGCGTACCCGTGATCCCTGAGCACGCCGAAGAACGCTTGCCAGTCGACCTTGCCTTGGCCGGCGATCTTCTCGGTCCCCCACTCGCCGCGCTGGGCCGACGGATCCGCGTCCTTGATGTGCACTTGCATCACGTGCGGCATCAGCCGCTTGAGCGAAGCGACCGGATCGCCCATCCCGTACAGGATCATGTTCGCGGGGTCAAAGTTCACGCCGACCAGCGCCCGCCCGGGCAACTCCTGATTCACCTCGGCGAGCACGGTCTCGAGCGTCGCCGCGTCCTCCTGCCCCGTCTCGAGCGCCACACGCACATTCCGCGCCGCCATGATCTCGGCGATCTGGCGAAGCCGCTGAACCATCGCCACCCGGCCGGGGTCCTGCGCATCGTGCGGGATGAAGCCCGCGTGGAACGTAACCAGAGGGATCGCGAACCTTGCGGCCATGATCGCGACGCCGTCCGCGGCTTTCTGATTCGCTTCCCAGGTCTCATCCGGGCGAACGCCCCCGGTGGCTTTGATCGTCTCGAGGGTCGAGTAGTCCTCGCCCTTGGGCGCGAACATGCCGGAGACAGCCGTCAGACCGTGGGCCCGGAACAGGCTCCCGACCGCGTCGGGCCGCCACTGCCACTGACGGATGGGGTCGAGCCAAAGCTGCACCGCGGAGATGCCGCAGGAACGGCAAAGCTCCAGGAGCGACTCGGGCGAAGACGGCTTCAGCGACCATGAACAGACGGCGATCCGCGGCATCACGACTCTCCTTTCGCCCGCAGCTTACTTGCCAAGCGAGCCGTCCGCCATGCTCGGCCGCCAGCGGACAAACCCCTCGATCGCCTGATACTCGGGCAAGCCGAGCTTGTCGTACGCGACCGCGGTGTTGCGGTTGCGCTCTTCCGCACGCTGCCAGAACTCGCGAGCATCGTTGGGCCCGGGGAAGAGGGCTTCATCCTTCTGGCTCTCGTGCTTGAAGATCGCGAACCGCTTGCGAGCGACCTCGTCGGGCGAAAGCGGGACGGCCATCTCGATTTCTTCCACGCCCCACTCCTGCCACGCTCCGCGGTAAAGCCAGACGGTGCAGTCCTTCATCCACGGCCGGTCGGCCAAGCGATGAAGGGCGGTCGTGATCGCAGCGAGGCAGACGCGGTGCGTGCCGTGCGGGTCGGAGAGATCACCCGCCGCGTAGACCTGATGCGGCTTGACCCGTTCGAGCAGGTCGCACGTGATGCGGATGTCGTCCTCGCCCAAGGGCTTCTTCTTGACGCGGCCGGTTTCGTAGAACGGGAGGTCCATGAAGTGGATGTTCTCGGGTCGGACGCCGCTGTAGCGGGCCCCAGCGCGGGCTTCGGTGCGGCGGATGAGGCCCTTGATCTTCTGAAGCTCGGGAGCGTCGAGATCACCGGGCTTCTTTCCCTTGATGAACGCTTCGATCTTGGCTTCGATCTTCTCGGCGACCTCGCGGCCAACCTCGGGGAACGCGCGGGCGAACTCGCCGACGAAATCGACGTGACGGAGGGCGTTCTCGTCCCAGACGGCGATGTTGCCGCTGGTCTGGTACGCGACGTGGACCTCGTGCCCCTGCTCGCAGAGGCGGATGAAGGTGCCGCCCATGCTGATGACGTCGTCGTCGGGGTGCGGGCTGAAGACAACGACGCGCTTGGTCGGAGCGCGGGTCTCGACGATGGGCGCGAGGCTGGCTTTCCCTTCGGCTTGCTCGACGACCCCGCCCACGCCGCGCCACACGGCGGCGCCGGGGCCCTCGATACGAACGGATCCGGCCGAAGCGGACGCGCTGGACGCGGCGGGCTGACCGCCGGGGACGGGCTTGCCGCCGGGCCAGCCGGTGATCGTCTGCTGGACCGAGCGGAAGACTTCGATGTTGACGTCGTACGCGCCGCGATGGGCGCCGCGGGCAAGGATGAGCTCCGCCAGGCCGTGCTCGTTGTAATCCTCGTCGGTGAGCTTGAGGATGGGCTTGCCGACGACGCCCGCGAGCCAGATGACGGCTTTCTTGGTGGTTTTGAGGTCCCAAGCGAGGCCGAACTGCTCGATCGGGCCGAGAAGCCACGGCGTCTTGAACCGGGTGAGCTCCGAAGCGGACGCCGGGTCGAGCACGAAGGTGCAGTTGCTGTGCTGCTGCAAGTAAGACGCGGAGATGTGCAGGTTGATCTCGCCCTCGACGGCTTTCTTCACGATCGGAGCTTTGTGCTCGCCGTACGCCATGAGGATGACGCGTCGGGCGTCCATGATGGTGCCGACGCCCATGGTGATCGCGGTGCGGGGGACGTTCCACTCGCCGAAGAAGTCGCTCGCCGCGTCCATCCGCGTAACCTTGTCGAGCGTGATGAGGCGGGTTCGGCTGTCGCGCGGCGAGCCGGGCTCGTTGAAGCCGATGTGGCCGGTGCGGCCGATGCCGAGGATCTGAAGGTCGACGCCGCCGGCGGCTTTGATCTTGGCTTCGTAGTCTGAGCAGAACGCGGGGACGGAAGCTCGCGGGATGGTGCCGTCGGGGAGGTGGATGTTGGCGGGGTCGATGTCGACGTGGTCGAACAGGTACTCGCGCATGAAGCGGCGGTAGCTCTGAAGACTCTCGGGCGACATCGGGTGGTATTCGTCGAGGTTGAACGAGACGACGTTGCGGAACGACAACCCCTCGGCGGTGTGGAGTCGGACGAGTTCGTCGTAGACGGCCTGTGGAGTGGAGCCCGTGGCGAGTCCGAGCACGGCTTTTTTGCCGGCTTTGGCGCGTTCGCGGATGAGCGAAGCGATCTCTGCGGCGACGGCTTTGCTCGCCACGCCGCTGGAGGGATAGACAGACACCGGCAACCGTTCCCGCGACCCCGCCTGATCAGTCATGGACGAATCTCCTGCCCCGCCCGCCTGAGTCTACCCGCCGGGACTCGAGGCTTTTGACCCGGATGAAGTGGTCGGGATGTCCGATCCGGCGAAGCGACGACACAGCAACGCACCCGATTTGAGGATCGGTTCTCACCGGGCGTCGGTTGGAAAGCAAGAGGCGTTAGATGCCGCCGCGGACCTTCTTGGCGTACGCGACTTTGGCACGAGCGGCTTCGGCTTCGGGGCCGGAAGCCTTCTGAAGCTCGGCTTCGGCGTCGGCAATGGAGACCGACTCGCCGGCGAAGGCCTTCTCAGCCAGCACGAGAAGCTCATTGCCTTCCATGCGGGCGACGCCACCGTTGACGAAGAGGGACCGCGTGCCGCCCTGACCCTTGGTCGAGTCGGCGATGTCCAGGCGAAGTTCACCAGCACCCAGACGGGCGAGGATCGGGGCCCGTCCGGGCAGGAAGCCCATGGAGCCGTCCCACGCCGGCAACTGCACATACTTGACCTCTTCGTTCAACATCGAAGCGGTCGGCGTCACAACTCGGCAGCGAAAGCTCTGGGCCACGGCGATCTCCAAACTCCCGCCCGGCAATTCCCACCCGGGGCGAGGGCCCAATAGTACGCCCAAGACCCCGAGAGTTCACCCCGAGCCGAACCGAATGCACGATCGCCCTTTCACACCCCGAATCTGCCTTGCGGTCAGCCTGCTGGCGGCTTTGGGAGCGGCTTCGGCGCGTCTTGTTCTGGGTCCGGACGGCATCTCGCTGCCGGAGGGGGATCTTTTCGAGCTTCGCGGGCTCCGGGTGCTGTCGGGGCTGACGGTCGGGGCTTCCCTGGGTGTCGCGGGGACGCTGATGCAGTCCCTGCTGCGTAACCCGTTGGCATCGCCGGACTTGATGGGGGTCGCCTCAGGATCCGGGCTTTTCGTGATGCTCGCGGCGCTCGTGGCGGGGCCGCTGGGATGGTCGTTTGGGATGCTGGCGGCGCCGGCGGCCCTGGCGGGTGCGCTGGTCACGCTGACGCTCATCTTTGTGTTGGCCCGGACGCGAGGGGGAGCCTCGGTGGTCGGGCTGACGCTGATCGGCGTGGCGATCGGGTTCATGTTCGGGTCG
>JBIKTT010000196.1:0-5163 GCA_044347925.1 Phycisphaerales bacterium | reverse complement strand
GCGTACCGCATGCCCGCGCGACCGTCGAGCCACGCTCCCTTGACCAGCACCGTGTGGATCCAGCGGAGCTGCGCCCGCATCGGCACCCGGCTCGCAATCGCTTTCAGCGTCCGCCGACGGACGATCTTGTCACCCGAAAGCAAGCCGCCCAGCCCGACCCGCTCCCCCTCGTTCGCGATGATCAGGTCCGCTTCCCGGCGGCTGTACCGGTTGTGCCGCTCGAACCAGTCGTCCAGGCCCTTGCTGAAGTTGTGGTGGACGTACGGCTCCTTGAGCGTGCCAAGTTTGCCCGTCGTGTCCTCGCGCTGGCCGTGGCCATGATCCGAGAACCGCATGCGGGCTTTGTGAAAGAGCCGCATCTGGTGGGCCGGGTACCCGCTCGCCCGCTTGATCCACGACCCCATGAAGACCATCTCGTTGGCGACGTAGTAGCCGGCTTCGGACGGGCTTGACTCCACGACGCGAGCGATTTCCTTGACGATCGGCACGGTGAACCGCTCGTCAGCGTCGAGATGGAAGACCCAGTCGTGCTTGAGCGGGATGTTGTCGATCGCCCAGTTTCGTTGCGCCCCGAACGACTTGAACGGGTTGAAGTGGACCGCGGCCCCGCCGGCACGCGCAAGTTCTGCCGTTTTGTCCTTGGACCCCGAATCCAGCACGTGCACATCGTCGCACCAGACGCACGAAGCCAGGCAGTCCGCCATGTTGATCTCCTCGTCGAGGGTCAAAATGACGACCGACACCGGCGGTCGGGGTCCGTTGTACGGGGGGCGGATCTGGGGCGTCAGGCTCGGCATGTGTGTCGTCTATCGGCTGGCTCCGCCGGCTCACTCAACGCCGACCGGGGATCGAACGATATAGAGTCTGGGCCGCTCAGGGCAGCCAACCGAACCCAAACAACGCGATGACCACACCACCAAGCCCATCCCGGCAGCCCATCCTCATCCTCAACCAGTACTACGCGCCCGACATCGCGTCGACCGGACACCTGCTGGATGAGCTCGCCCGCGACCTCGCCAAGCAGGGATTCCCGGTCCGGGTCATCTCCTGCCGACCCTCGTACGGCCCGCCGAGCACGTGGGTTCCCTGCCCCCTCCGCGAGAAGACCGACGGCGTCGAGATTCACCGAATGGTCACGACGCGGTACTCCAAGGACCGCATGGTCGGCCGCGCCATCAACATCTTCACCTTCTTCTTCCCCCTCTTCTTTCGGATGCTCTTCGCGAGCCGGCGCGACGATGTCCACCTCTACACCACCAACCCGCCCTTCCTCGGCGTGATCGGCGCCACCGTCTCACTCTTCCGCCGCCACCGGTACGTCCAGCTCCTCCACGACGCCCACCCGCAGGTCGGCGTCTGGGTCAAGAAGATCAAAGCCGGCGGGTTCATCGACCGCGCCTGGAACCTCGTCAACAAGTTCATCTACCGCCGCGCCGAACGGACCATCGTCCTCTGCGACGCCGCCAAGAAGCTCGTCTGCGAGACCTACGGCATCGCTCCCGACAAGGTCCACGTCATCCACAACTGGGCCGACCCGAACCTGCTCTCACCCAAGCCCAAAGCCGAAAGCGATTTCGCGAAAGCCAACGGCCTCATCGAACCCTTCACCGTCATGTATTCCGGCAACATCGGGCTCTACTACGAGTTCGAGACGATCCTCGAAGCCGCCGACCGCCTGCGGAACGAAAACTTCCGCTTGGTCCTCGTCGGCGGCGGCGGCCGTCGCAAGTGGGTCGAAGCCGAGGTGAAGCGCCGCAACCTGACGAACGTGCAGATGCACCCGTACCAGCCGTTCGAGACGCTTTCCGACTCGATGTGCGCTTCCGACGCCCAGCTCGTCACCATCGCCAAGGGCATCGAGGGCATCAGCTTCCCCAGCAAGCTCTACTCGTCGCTCGCCGTCGGCCGCCCGATCCTCGCTCTGTCCGAATCCTGGTCCGAGATGCGCGGCATGGTCGAGGACAACAAAGCCGGCCGCTGGAGCGAGATCGGCGACCCCGACAGCCTCGTCAAGATCCTCCGCGAAATGATGGCCGACCCCGAAGGCTGCCGCCAGATGGGCATCAACGCTCGTAAGACGATGGAAGCGAAATTCACCGTCAGCGTCGCGGCCAAGGCGTATGGCGAGGTTCTGGAGCGGGCAGGCCAGGGTCGTTAGGATCCGCCATGATCTTCGATCGCCGCATCATTGAATGGGCCGACGAGACAACCCCATCGAAGTGGATCTGGTTCGCGTTACGGGTGACCGTGTCAGCCGCGATCGCATCCGCCATGGTCTGGGTATGCCTCGCCAAGCCGACGCCATACAGCTCGATCAACGTGCTGCTCTGGCTCATGTGCGGCGGGCTTTGGATCGGTGTCGTGGCGATGCTGATGACCCGACCTCGCCGCAACAGATCCGTGCGCTTCGATGAAGCCGCACGAACAATTGAATTCAACCGATGTGTATTCGAGCGAAATCTGATTTATCGCCGTCACATCGAGAATCTAGTTCTCACGTTCGACAAAATCCACCGAGTCGACGTCACGACCTCCAGGCTCGGGAACGGGCATTTCATCTCATTCCGTACAACAGAAGGGGACGTGAGCATCCTTGCGTACTCAAGAAATGGGATTGCCCTTGGTGACGCGCTCCGGACGGCTTTTCATATGCAGAACCATCGCGGGGGTTGGACATTCAACCACACGGTTATCGTCGTCTGCGTCCTGACCGGCGTCGTCGTGATGATCATCGCCACCGCACCCTGATTGGTCGCCCATTCCGGTCGCCGGCGGACTCACTCTTCCTTCCGCCCGCCCCACCGCGGCTTCTCCTGCGTCTTCTCGATCGCGATGCCGCCCATGATCCGCACGCGGTCGGGCCCGAGCACTTTCGTCAGTTCGCCGATCAGGTTTGGCCCCAGCGGCTGCTTGAGCGATGTCGGCAGCGCCAGCACCGCGAACTGCTCCTCCGTCGCGATCAAAAGCTCAACCGGGAACATCGACGCCGGATCCGCATCCGCCCGCCGCTCCGCCAGCGCCGTCCCCCCACCGCTTCTCGCCGCCGGAGCCGAAGCCAGCACCGCCGCCATCGCCGCCGGGCTGTTCACCTTCGTCACCACCGTCGGCGGCTGCAGATTCGACGCGAGCAACTCCCCGATCCGATCGATCGCCGCTTCCGACGACCCGTTCAGCCTCGTCTCATCCACAATCAGTTGCAACCGCCCCGGCATCAGCGGGACACAGTCAATCGGCGTGATCTTCTCGATCAAAAGCTGCGGCTCGCCGCGCTTATGGTCCACCCGTCCGAGCACGAACACCGGCTTGTCGATCTCGCACAGGTGCCCGTACTTCGCGTACTGATCCGTGAACATGAAGCACTCGGCGACGCCCGAGGAATCCTCGATCGACACCGCCGCCATCTTCTGCCCCGCCGACCGCCCGCTCTTGGCCACAAGCACGCGCGTCGCGTTGACCGTGCCCGCGAGGACGACGCGCCCGTCCTGCGGCGTCGTCTTGATGCTCTGCGTCGTTCCGGTCGCGAACACACCCGTCCAGTGCTTCCACTGATCAAGCGGATGGCTGCTGACGTAGAACCCGAGAACATCCTTCTCAAACTTGAGAGCTTCCGCTTCGGGCCAGGGGGTGGATTTCTGGAGGCCCGCGCCGCCGACGGCGCCTGCTCCGTTACCCTTTGCTGGCGCTGCGGGCTCTGAAAAACCGAACAGGATTGATTGACCGCTCGCCTTGTCCGCCGCGATCTTCTGCGCGGCTTGCATCGCCTGCTCGATCGAAGCGATCATCGCCGCGCGGTTGCCTTTCCCGTGCAGCGAGTCGCACGCTCCGCACTTGATGAGCGATTCGAGCGTCGCTTTGTTCATCACGCCCTGTCCGTGCGACATCACGCGGTCGCAGAAATCAAAGAGCGACGTGAACTTCCGCGGCAACCCGGCGGGATCATCAGCTTTCGGCGCCCGCTCTGCGATGACCGCGCGGATCGCTTTCTCGCCGGCTCCCTTGATGCCGTTGAGGCCGAACCGCATGTGCCCGTGATGAGCCCTTCGCTCGGCGGGCGGCGGATCGCTCTCGTCATAGACCACCGAGAAATCCGCATCGGACATGTTCACATCCGGCGGACGGATCTCGATCCCGCTTGTGATCGCCTTGCCCGTGAGCGGATCGATGCACTTGCACTTGCGAGCATCCTCGAGGTACGGGATCCACTCGCTGACCTTGTTCGCTTGGCTTTCGTACGTCAGGAACGCCGCCATGTACTGGCTCGGGAAGTAGGTCTTGAGATACGCCGTCTGATACGCGACGATGGCGTAACCGGTCGAATGGCTCTTGTTGAAGCCATACCCCGCGAACTTCAGGATGAGCTCGAACAACTCCTCGGCTTGCTGCTTCGTCAACCCCTGCTTCTGCGACCCCTCAACGAACTTGGGCCGCTCCTTCTCGATCTTGTCGTGCTTCTTCTTGCTGATGTTCTTGATCAGCGTGTACGCATCGCGAAGCTTGATGCCGCCCAGGCCGTGCACGATCTGCATGACCTGTTCCTGGTACACCATGACGCCGTACGTCTCGCCGGTGTAACGGTCCACGATCTCGTGAACCTTCGGGACCTCCTGCTTGCCGTGCTTGCGAGCGTTGTAGTCGGGGATCAGGTCCATCGGGCCCGGCCGGAACAGCGCGTTGGCCGCGATGAGGTCTTCGAGGCGGTCCGGCTTCATATCGCGCAGAAGCCGGCGCATGCCTTCCGATTCAAACTGAAACACACCCGTCGTGTCGCCGCGGCGGAACATCTCAAAGACGCACTGGTCGCCGTAATCCAGCCGGTCGAGATCGAGCGGATGCGGCTTCCCGTCGCCCTTCTTCCGCCCCACCGCTTCATGAATCGCTTCCTCGGTCAATCCCCCGCGAATGAGCTTCTTCGCCCGCTCGACGACGGAAAGCGTCCTCAGCCCGAGGAAGTCCATCTTGAGCAAGCCCATCTTCTCGCACGTGGGTCCGTCCCACTGCGTCACGATCTCGTTCTCTTCGCTCCCCGTCTGCCGATAAAGCGGCACGATCTCCTGAAGCGGCCGCGTCGCGACGATCACGCCCGCCGCGTGCACGCCCGCATGCCGCACCTGGCCCTCGAGCGTCATCGCTTGATCGAGAAGCGACCGCGCCCGCTCCGCCGTG
>JBIKTT010000195.1:0-5164 GCA_044347925.1 Phycisphaerales bacterium | reverse complement strand
AGGGACCCGGGCGGCCGGCGCATAGACTTCCCCGATGGCTGTGGCGTCGGTGGCGGTCCCACCTTTGGCAAAAGAGCGGAACCGTCGGGCGTCGGGGCCCGAACGGGTGTGGTCCGGCTTCATGGCGACGGGGGCTTTGGCTCCGCTGGCGGTCGGCGCGACCCTTTCCCCTGATCCGGCGGGCCACGGGACCCACACGCAGCTTGGACTGCCGCCGTGCGGGTGGGTGGTGGCGTACGGGAAGCCGTGTCCGACGTGCGGGATGACGACGGCGTTCACGCACGCGGCCCATGGGCGGCTGGATCTGGCGCTGGTGGCGCAGCCGGCGGGGACGGTGCTGGCGGTGCTTGCCGCGGTGCTGTTCTGGATCGGGCTTCACACGGCGGTGACGGGGTCGCGTGTGGCTCCGAAGATGGTGGCGGGGATCCGGGGCCGGCACGCGATCGGCTTGGTGTTGCTTGTCTTGGCGGGGTGGGGATACATGATGCTGACCTTCCGGCCCGGGTAACCTACCAGTCCGGTCCGGCGACGAACCTCTGCCCGAACCACACGAGAACCCAGAATGACCTCCATGAATGGCACCAACAAAGCGTTTCGGGTCGGCATCGCGCTTCTGCTTGCGGCGGCGGCGTCGAGCGGCGGCTGTCAGCTTGTGTCGGGCATGACCGAGTCATACCTGCGGAGCAGCACGAAGACGGTGCCGCCGGAGTGGGACGGGCTCAAGGGCAAGACCATCGGCGTGCTTGTGGCGATGGATCCCTCGCTCCACACGCGGTTCCCGCAGATGGAGTTCTACCTGATCGCGCGGGTGACGGAGCGGCTTGCCGATCCGGCGCACGACACGGGCGTGACGGGGTACACCGACATCCGCGAGTGCCTGGCCTTCTCAGCGAACAACCCCGGGTGGATCGCAAAGTCCGCCGAGGAGCTTGGCAAGGGTCTGGGCGGCGTGGACTGCGTCATCGTGGTGGAGCTTGACGATTTCCGCTTGCACGATCCCGGCAACATGTACACGTGGGACGGGGAAGCGGCCGGGACGCTCGGCGTCTTCGACCTGACGGGCCCGGTTCCCAACGAGTTCGCGTTCCGCAAAGCGGTGACGGTTCGATTCCCGGACACGAAGGGCGCAGGGCCCGACGCGATCGCGGGCGACGTCGTGAGCACCGAGCTCATCCGGCGATTCGTCGACCGCACGACGTGGGCGTTCTACACGCACGAAGAACCGTACTACGCGAAGTATTGACCCCGCACGCGGCCGCGAGCAACCGCGATCCGCCGCACACGATCGGAGCACCGGGCATGAATCGGATCTTGAGCTTGACGAAAGTGGCGGGCGCGGCCGGCTTGATCGCCGCGGGCGCGGCGATGCACGGCTGCAACGTGCTCGGCCCCATCGCGTACATCGTGCACGGCCCGGGCAAGGTCAACGCGGTGCACACGCTTGACCCCCAGAAAGCGACGGTCGTCTTCGTGGACGATGTGAACAGCCGGCTGCCGTCCCGTGCGGTTCGCGGCGAGATCGCCGCTTCGGCGGAAAAGTACCTCCTCCGCGAGGACTGCCTCACGGACGTGATCGATTATCGCGCCGCGATGCAGGCTTCCTCCAGCGACCGCACGGGCATTAGCCTCTCGATCGTGGAGATCGGCCAAGCGGTCAAAGCCGAGGTGCTGATCTACATCGTCGTCGAGGACTTTGGCCTCTCCCCGGACGGCCAGACGTACAGCCCCTTCGCGTACGCTCGCGTCAAGGTGATGGACGTCAAGAGCAACAAGCGGATCTGGCCCGCCGATGAACGCGGGCATCAGGTCCGCCTCTCCCCCAACCCGCAAGCGACCCAGGCTCCGGCCACCGTCGGCGCGCGGCTGGAGTCAAGCCGCCTGCTCGGCGCCGAACTCGGCAAAGCCGTCGCTCAGCTCTTCTACACCCACGAGGGCACGAATTCCGCGGGTAAGGACGAGCTCAAGAAGCCCGAAGGGCCCTTCAACGACTAGCCCGTCCCGGTCCGGAGCGTCTGTAGCCCGCTCCCCAAGCCGCTCCACAGGTTCCTCCCCAGGCCCATACCCAAGCTCTTCCCGTTCGCCCGCTCCCGGCGGATCGGGTATGGTTCATCGTGCGAGCGGTTCACCTCATCGAGGGCTGGTGGGAAGGCGTGCGGAACGAGTCCGCGACGGACGCCGCGGCGTTCTGCTGCGCCGCTTGGTTGCGGCAGCGGCCCCTCGATCTTGCGATCGCCCTCGGTCCGGCGCCAGCCGTTGAGCGTCTTCGTGCGGCCGGGGTGCCAATCTCGCGATCCTGGTCGGCCCCGCTTGGCCTTCACGGTCTTTCGCAGCGTTCCATCCGACGGGTCGTCGCCGATCTCGCGGCGGACGCGCCCTTCGCCGGTGCGGTGGTCTGGACCCCCGGCGCGATGGGGGCCGCGGTCGGTCTTGATCTTCCGCTGACGGACATGACCTCCGGGTCGCGGTGGGACCAGGCCGAGGCGATCCTCCCGGACCGTTCGCGCGCGCGGTCGGCCCTGTGCGCGGGCCTCGGCTTTGATCCGGACGCGGTGTTTCTGGTCGGTGCTCCGGCGGATCCGCCGGGACGCTGCGATGCGTTCCTCGCGATGTACGGCATCGCGCTCGCGGACGGCGCGGGGTTGTTCGCGCGGCGGGGCCGCCGCGGCGTCCTCGTCGTGCCGCAGGGCGCGGGCGATTCAGACCGCGCCCGCGGATTCGTCGCCGGCCTCGGCAAGCCCGCCGAACTCGTCGAGGTTCGCGCCACCCCGATGGAACTGATCTGCGGCGTCGATGCCGCGATGATGATGCCCACGGCTCCGCTCCCGTCGCCGCTGGCGCACGCTCGCGCGTGGTGGATGCGGGTCGCGCGGGCTCGCGGCATTCCCACGATCGTCGGCCCGGGTGAAGAGGGCACCGTGAGTCTTCCCGCGTGGGGACGATCGGAGCTCGGCAAAGCCATGGCCGCACTGCTCTCGAAGATCCCGGAGGAGGCGACGCGATGACGGCCCGGACAGGCGTGTTGATGGTGTGCCTTGGCAACATCTGCCGCTCGCCCATGGCCAAGGGCGTGCTGGCTCGGATGATCTCCGAACGCGGGCTTGACGGAAAGCTCTGGGTTGATTCGTGCGGAACCGGCTCGTGGCACGTGGGCGGCGGAGCGGATCCGCGCACGCTCGCGGAAATGGCTCAACGCGGCGAGCGACTCGAGCATGTGGCCCGACAGTTCGACGCTGTCGCCGACGCCGATCGGTTCACGTGGATTCTCGCCATGGACCGCGCGAACGTGCGTGCCTTGGGGCGCATGGGGCTTCCACGCGAGCGTGTGCGGTTTCTCCGCGAGTTTGATCCGGCTCTCACGGGGCTGGACGAATCCGCGTGGGAGGTTCCGGACCCGTACTACGGCGGGCAGGAAGGGTTCGCGAAGATGTACGAGATGATCGTTGCTTCGTGCCGCGGCTTCCTCGATCACCTCGAAGCTCGCGACCGCGCCGCTATTCCATGAAGGCCGCGCCGACCCCGCCCGGCGGTGCTTTGGCCGCAAGCCAGCGCAGCTCCGGCAGCCGGGCCAGCAGCGCGAGCACACCGAACGAACCCGCGCCCGCCGCGACCAGCGCCGCGAGCCGGCCCGCGTGCTCGCTCCAGGTCGTCGGGCTCGGCATGACCATCCGCAGCGCGACCAGCGCGATCGTCATCCCCGCCGCGGCCATCGCGATCCGCAAGCAGCCCCTGAACGTCGGCGCATCAAAGACCCAGAGCCCACGCCGTTTGAGCGCAAAGACCAGAAGCAGAAACTGAACCCCGCCCGAGATCGCCGTGGCCCACGCGAGCCCGGCTTCGCGAAGCGGCCAAATCAGCGCGAAGTTCAGCCCCAAGCTGACCGCGACCGAGATCAGCGAGATCGTCATCGGCGTCCGCGTATCGCCCCGGGCGTAAAACGCCCGCGTCAGCACGTTGTTCAGCGAGAAAGCCCACACCGCCGGGGCAAAGCCGACCAGCACCGCCGCCGCGCGGTCCACGCCCTCGGCCGAGAACGCGAGCGATCCCCCCTCGAGCATCACCGCCGTCAGGTCCGGTGCGACCGCCCACAAGCCGATCGATGCGGGCAGCCCGATCAGCAAGCTCACGCGGATGCCGCGGCGGAGCATGTCGGCGAACTGCGCCGGGTTGTCCGCCGTCCGCGAAAGCAGCGGAAAGACCGCTGTCGCCACCGCCAACCCGAAAACCCCGAGGGGGAACTGATAGAACCGGCTTGTGTTGCTCAGAATCGCGTTGGAGGATTCGTCCAGAGGCACCGGATGCCCGAACATCGTGGGCCCCACCCAGATCGGCCACATCGCGATCACCTGATCGGCGAGCGTCGAAAGCTGCAAAGCCCCCAGGCCGATCGCGACCGGCCCGAACCGGCGAAGCACCGTGCGGGAGGACTCCGACACACCCGAAACAACCCTCGTCCAGCGGACGACAGGCCGCAGAGCCGCGAGCGACCAGACGATCTGCGCGACGCTCGCGACGACCGCACCGATCGCGATCCAGTACGCCGCTTGCTCGCGGGCGAGGTCGACTGTTGATGCGGGGAGGAAGAAGTGCGTCAGCGCACCCGCGATCATGAACACGTTGAGGAGGATGGGAGCGGCCGCGGGCGCGGCGAATCGTCCGTGCGACTGGAGCATCCCGCCCAGGATCGCCGTGATGCACACCATCGGCATCATCGGGAGCATCACCATCGTGAGCTTGATCGAAAGCGCCGAGTCGGGCCCACCCACGCCGCCCCACAGGCATCCGAGCAGGATTCCCATCAGGATCAGCGTCAGCGTCCCGGTCACCAAGGTCAGGGCCGCGACGACGACCGAAGCCAGCCGCGCCGCAAGATCGGGGTCGGACTTGCTCAGACGCGTGTACTCGGGAAGAAAGGCCGCCGAAAGCGCCCCCTCCCCGAAAAGCCGCCGGAAAAGGTTCGGCACGATGAACGCCGCCGCGAACGCCGACCCGTAGATCGTGTCGCCGAGCACGCGGGCCGTCAGCACCTCCCGGGCGAGGCCGGCGAAACGCGACAGAAGCGTGAACCCGAAGACCACGCGGATCGCGCCCGCGAGGGCGCCGCCGAGGTCCGGGCCGGCGGGAGGAGTGGGCGTCGGGGATGGAAGCGGCGCGTCGGAGGGCATTC
>JBIKTT010000194.1:0-5185 GCA_044347925.1 Phycisphaerales bacterium | reverse complement strand
GGGCACCTCTCCCTCGCGGCCCTTGTCGTTTCCGTCATCGTTCCCAACTGAACTCAACAGGTAAACCGCGGCGGCGATCGTTGATCGCACGCTCGCGCGTTCGGGCCCCACACCATGTCGACCCAGAAGACCGACCTTCTCACCCGTTGCGTCCGCGGCGGCCTCGCACCCGACCCCGCCACCGGCGCGATCCTCACCCCGATCTACCAGACCGCCACGTATGTGCAGGAGGCGATCGGGCAGCACAAGGGGCACACGTACAGCCGCGCCAGCAACCCGACGGTGTCAGCGCTGGAAGCCAACCTCGGGAGCTTGGAAGGGTGTCCGGCCTCGGTCTGCTTCTCGACCGGTCTGGCCGCGATCCACACGCTCTTCCTGGCGTTGCTCAAGTCCGGGGACCATGTGATCTGTTCGGATGTGATCTACGGCGGGACGTACCGGTTGCTCCGCGAGGTTCTGTCGGGGCTTGGCATCGAGTCCTCTTTCGTGGACAGCAGCCGTCCCGAAGCGGTGCGACAGGCGATCCGGCCGAGCACGAAGCTTGTGCTCATCGAGACACCGGGGAACCCGACGCTCAAGCTCACCGACATTGCGGCGATCGCGGCGATCACCAAGCCGAGCAAGATCACGCTTGCGGTGGACAACACGTTCCTGACGCCGGTGGGCCTGCGTCCGCTTGAGCTTGGCGCTGATGTCTCCGTGTATTCGACGACGAAGTACATCGAGGGGCACAACGCGACGGTCGGGGGCGCTTTGACGTCGCGCGACGAGACGCTTCTTGAGCGGTTCCGGTTCATCCGCAAGTCGGTCGGGAGCATCCAGGCACCGCAGGATGCGTGGCTGACGCTCCGCGGGATCAAGACGCTTCCGTGCAGGCTGAAGCAGCACTCGGAGAGTGCGCAGGTTGTCGCGGAGTGGCTTGAGAAGCACCCGGCGGTCGAGCGGGTGTGGTTCCCGGGTCTGAGGTCTTTTCCGCAGCACGAACTTGCCACGCGGCAGCACACGCTTCACGCGGGGATCATCGCGTTTGAGGTTTACGGGGGCGTGGACGCGAGCGTGCGTGTGCTCAACTCGGTCAAGCTCATCAGTTTGGCCGAGAGTCTGGGAGCGGTCGAGAGCTTGATCACGCACCCGGTCACGATGACGCATGGCAGCGTGCCGCGCGAGGAGCGGCTGGCGATCGGCATCACGGACGGGCTCATCCGCCTCTCGGTGGGCCTCGAGTCGCCGGCGGACCTCATCGCGGATCTCGAGCAGGCTTTGGGCCATGTCGGCAAGGCGTCGGCCAAGCCGGCCGCTCGCGC
Organism: Phycisphaerales bacterium; assembly: GCA_044347925.1. Lineage (GTDB taxonomy): Bacteria > Planctomycetota > Phycisphaerae > Phycisphaerales > UBA1924 > UBA2396. The sequence continues at coordinate 3,881 of JBIKTT010000194.1, read as the reverse complement.
GACGGTGGGGGGTGCGGCGTGGTGAATTCGCTCACGGTTTTGAAGTTCGGCTCCTCCGTGCTTCCCACGGAGCAGCACCTCCCGGTCGCGGTGCGCGAGATCAGCTACTGGCTGAACCGCGGGCACCGGGTGATCGCGGTGGTTTCCGCGCTGGGCGACACGACGGACCGTCTGCTCGCCCACGCGGAGACCTACGGGCCTCAGCAGGACGAGGTCGCGACGGCCGCGCTGCTTGCGACGGGCGAAGCCACGACGGCCGCGCTGCTGGGCCTCACGCTTGCGAAAGCGGGGGTGAAAGCGGCGACGCTCGACGCGGCGGCGATCGGCCTTTCGACCGAGGGTCCGACGCTTGACTCGCGAGCGACGGGTCTTGATCGCGGGGCGGTGCACCGGACGCTTGCGCGTCGTCCGGTGATCGTGGTTCCGGGGTTTCTCGGGCGCGATGAGCACGGGCAGACGACGCTTCTGGGCCGGGGCGGGTCGGACCTGACCGCGCTGTTCCTGGCGGGTGAGCTTTACGCGGATCAGTGCGTTCTGCTCAAGGACGTTGACGGTTTGTACGACCGCGACCCGTCGGAGGACCCCGCTGGGGCGCGGCGATATCTGCGGGCCAACTACGAGGATGTGCTCAAGCTCACCGGGGGGATCGTGCAGCACAAAGCCGTCCGTTACGCGCGCGACCGCCGGACGCAGTTCACCGTCGCTTCGCCGGGGCGATTCGACGGCACGCTGATCTGGGGCGGCGAGACGGTGATTGACAAGGACCCCACCGAGCCCGCGACCAACACAAGCAACGCCAACACGACCGCCAAGGAGAAGGCCCGATGAACTTCACCACTCGACTTGTCTCCTTCGAAGCCGCTCCGGGCGACCGGACCCGGCCGACCAACACGCCGATCTATCAGACCGCCACCTTTGAGCAGGAGTCCGCTCTGGCGTTCGGCGAGTATGACTATGCGCGAAGCGGCAACCCCACGCGGCGCGTGCTCGAGGATCTGCTTGCGGAGCTTGAGGGGGGCGTTCGCGGGTTTGCTTTCGCGTCGGGCCTTGCGGCGATTACCGCGGTGACGCGGCTCCTCAAGCCCGGCGATGAACTGCTGGCGTGCGAGGATTTGTATGGCGGGGCGTTTCGCTTGTTCTCGCGGATTCTGACCGAGCGGGGCATTCTGGTGCGGTACGCGGACTTCACGGGCGAGGGGCCGCTGCCGCTTTCGGACAAGACCAAGCTCGTGTATCTTGAATCCCCGAGCAATCCGCTTTTGAAGATCAGCGACATCCGGCGGATCGCCCGCGAGGCGCACGCCGCCGGGGTGCTGGTCTGCGTCGACGGGACCTCGATGACGCCGTACCTGCAGCGCCCGCTGGAGCTCGGGGCGGACATCGTGCTTCACTCGGCGACCAAGTATCTGAGCGGGCACGCGGACGTGACGGCCGGGATCGTCGTCGCGAAGGAGCAGGCGATCGCGGAGAAGCTCTACTTCATCCAGAACGGGGAGGGAGCGGTGCTCGGGCCGCAGGACTGCTATTACCTGCTGCGCGGGATCAAGACGCTTTCGCTTCGCCTTGATCGTCAGCAGCAGACGGCGCAGCGGATCGCGGAGTGGCTTTGTTCGCCGTCGTTGTCGAAGGATGGATCGTCGCCTGCCTTCCGGGTGCATTTCCCGGGGCTTCGGAATCATCCGGGGCATGATCTGCATCTGTCGCAGGCGCTGGGGCCTGGTGCGGTGGTGAGCTTTGAGACGGGGGATCCTGAGCTTTCCGTTCGGATCGTCGAGGGGCTGAAGATTTTCTCGATCGCGGTGAGCTTTGGCGGAGTCGGGAGCTCGGCGACGGTGCCGTGCTACATGAGCCATGCTCCGATCGCGAAAGCCGCGGGCGCGAACATTCCGCGTCCCGGCAATCCGCCGCCTCCTGATCTGGTTCGTCTCTCCGTCGGCATCGAGGACGCGGCGGACCTGATCGCCGATCTTGCGCAGTCGATCGCGGCCGCACGGCGCGGGGCCGGCGCGGTCGAGAGTGCGACGCCGGTTGTCAGCATCCCGGCGACGAAAGCCGCGGCCAAGCCGCTCGCACCCCAAGGAGCGATCCCGTGACCATCACTTCCGGTCTTTCGTCTCGCCGCATTGCGGTGGTGGGTGCGACGGGCGTCGTCGGGCGCGAAGTGCTCGCGGTGCTTGCGGATCGCGGCGTGCCTGCTTCGAGCATCGTCGCGCTCGCATCGTCTCGGTCGGTGGGGACTGTGATCCCTTACCGGGGGAGCACGCTCACCGTGGGTGAAGCGACGGCGGGGTCCTTTGCGGGGATTGATGTTGCGATTTTCACGGCGTCTTCGGCGGTGGCGAGGGCGCTTGCTCCGCACGCTTTGGAAGCCGGGGCGACGGTGGTGGACAATTCGTCGGCGTTTCGCCTTGCGAAGGACGTGCCGCTGATCGTGCCGGAGATCAACGGCGGCTTGATTTCGGCGGGGGAAGCAAAGCCACGGATCATCGCGAATCCGAACTGTTCGGCGATCATTCTGCTTATGGCGGTGGAGCCGGTCCGTCGGCGGTTTGGATTGTCGTCGATCGTGGTGTCGACGTATCAAGCGGTGTCGGGCGCGGGACAGGCGGGGCTCGATGCGTTGACGGAGGAGATCGCTTTGGCGCGGGAGTCGGGCGAGCCGGGCCGTTCGCAGGGTTCGCCGTTCGCCGAGCCGTGCTTTCTGAATGTGTTTTCGCACAACTCCGCGGTGGACCCGGTGACGGGGCTGAACGGGGAAGAGCAGAAGATCATCGACGAGTCACGGAAGATTCTCGGTTGGCCGGGCTTGGCGGTCACGCCGACGTGTGTTCGCGTTCCGGTGATGCGTGCTCACAGCGAAGCGATCACGATCCGGCTTGAGAAGCCGGCGAGTTATGCGGAGGTGGTTGCGGCGTATGAGGGATTCCCCGGAGTGCGCGTGATGGATGATCGGGCTTCGAATCGGTTTCCGACACCGCTCAAAGCGGCCGGGAACGATGATGTTTTGGTGGGGCGGTTCCGGCCGGATCCGTCGCGGGAGCTGGATGCTTCGGCGCGGACGGACGCGTGGTGCCTGTTTGCGTGCGGGGATCAGGTTCGCAAGGGAGCGGCGCTGAACGCGGTGCAGATCGCGGAGCGACTGCCTTTGCGGGCCCGGTAACGTGGAGGGAAGGTGGGGCTGAAGCGGCTGTAGGGATGGGGTGAATTCCCGGCGTAAACCACGGGTTCAAGGCGGGCGCGCGGGGCGTCGATGTTCCTGCGTCCCGATTCCACAAGGAAACCACAGATGCCCGCACATCGGTCCAGAACAGAACGCTGGCGTGAATGCCTCCACCAGATTTATGAGCGCAACGGCGGTCTTGAGATCGCGGTGAGTCGCGGTGAAGGGGTGGATTTGCCGCCCGGATCGCCGCGCGGGGTGGACCTGGTGTGGCGTGTGCGCATTCTTGGGCTGACGGACGCTCAGATTCTGCTTGAGACGCCGATGACGCTGAACCAGTCGGTGCCGATCCCGACGGGGACGATGCTGACGGTCGCTTTGGTGGTGGGGCAGAATCGGTGGATGTTCCGAGCGCCGGTGCTTGGGACGGCGCGGGTTCCTTCGCGGGTGGGGCCGGGGGCTTCGGCGTTGACGATTGCGATGCCGCAGGCGGTGGAGCGGTGCATGCGCCGCGAGTTCATGCGTGTGTCGACGGCATCGCTGAACCTGCCGGAGGTGGAGGTTTTCCCGCTTTTGGATCAGTCGACGGTATTTGCGGCGGAGATTGCCGCGCGGGGACTTGCGACGCGGCTTGAGGATGAGCGGCGGGCGGGGAAGCTGGGGCGGTTTGATCCGATGGATCAGGTGTTGCCGACGGTGGGTCCGATGTTCAAGGCTCGGC
>JBIKTT010000193.1:0-5194 GCA_044347925.1 Phycisphaerales bacterium | reverse complement strand
CATCGACGTTTGTGCTTTTTCTTGTCGTTCACGCCGGGACGGCGGCCGGGTTCACGGTCGAAGCCGGCGCGCCGGCCGAGGCTCTGACGGCCGTGGCCGGGCTCGCCGATCCGCTTTCGGACCTCCGCGCCAGGGCGGAACTTGAGCGCACAAACCCGAACCAGGCCGCCCGGGCGCTGCCGCCCCCTCCCGGCATCGACGCCGCCGCGGTCGCGCAGCTTGGCGATGCCGAGCGCGCGCCCACCGCTCCCGCGGGAATGAGCCTGGCGTCGGTTCTCGAAGCGATTGCGGCCAAGGGCCCGCCCGCTTCTCTCACGCCCATCCAGACGCCCAAGCCCGACGCGGAATCCGAAGCGGAGGCTTCCAAGCTTTACGCGTCGGCACGGATGCAGCGGCTCGACGGCAAGCACGCCGACGCGCTCGCTTCGCTCCAGGAAGCCGCCAAGATTGATCCGTCCAGCCCGGCGATCTGGCGCGAGATCGCCGAGTGCCAGAACTCGCTCGGTCGCCGCGCCGCCTCCCTCTCCGCGATGCAGCAAGCCGTCCGTCGCGGCCTCCGCGATGCGGGTGTGTGGTCGTTTCTCGGTCGCGAAGCCGGCCGCGGCCTTCGCACCGACGAGGCGCTCTGGCTTCTCGCCGGCGCTTCGAAGCTGCTCGACCGGGAAGCGCCGGCTTCCGCCGTCAACGACCTGTACCTCGCGGAAGCCATGGACCGCGCCGGATACGCCGGCGCTGCGGGTGAGCTTCTCGCGCGCGGTCTTGGGTCCAAAGCCCTCGCCGCCGAGAACGCCCGCATGATCCCGGAGGTCGCCGAGACGCTCCGCCGGCGCGGCGAGCTCTGGCTCCGTGCGGGGGACCTGGCGATGAGGCTGGGCCGCGTCGAGGACGCTGCGGCCGCGTACGAAGCGGCGGCGGGGGAGACGTCGGCAGATTCCGGCGCCCTCGCGGTCCGGCGCGTGTACGCCTCCGTGCGCTCGGGGCGGCCCGCGCAGGCCGCGCTGGCGCTCGTCGACAAGCTCAAGTCCGGCGCGGGGTTCGAAGACCGCGAACTCGGCGTCGTGCGGTATCTCGCGGACCGGACGGATGTCGGCCCGGCGCTCTCGGCCGCGATCGCGCAGACCCTCGGCGATCGAGCCACGACGCCCAGCGCCCGGAGCAGGCTCGCCCGCGCACGTGCTGCCGCGCTGCCCGTTGCGGCGCGGCGTTCGGCGCTGATCGAGCATCTTTCGACGAATCCGTCGGATCGGCGTGCGGCTGCGGACCTGCTGGACAGCTTCGGACCCGAGCAGTCGAGCGAGCGGGATCGGGCGTTGGTCATGCTGGTTGAGAAGCGTCCCGAGTCCGCGGACGTGTGTGCCGCGCTGCTCCTGGCCGAGGGTCGCGGCGTCGTTTCCGCCGCGGATTCGCTCGCCCGGCGGGATGATCCGGCTTCCGCCCTCCTCGCCGCGTACCTGCGCATCGCGTTGGGCAAGCCCGTGGATGCGCTGTCGCTGCTCAAGCCCGAGCGCGTGCCCGAAGCCGTGCGGGCGGCGGTTCACGCGGCCCGGGCGGATCTTGCGGGCATGTCCGGGGATTACCAAGCCGCCAAAGCCGCGCTCAAAGCCCTCGAGTCCATGCCCATCGAGACCACGAGATTCGCGCGGGCCCGGGCTCTGAGCGCCCTTCAGCGGCACGCCGAAGCGTTCGAAGTCGTCAAGACACTCGCCGAGACGCCCTCCGTCGACGACCGGCTTCTGGTCGCGGGGTTCGCGCTTCGCGCGGGCGATCTGTCCGCGGGCGAGAGAATCCTCGCCGCCGTCGCCGAAGAAGACCCGCAGGATGAGCGTGCGGCCGAGGTGCTGCTCAAGCTCTATTCCCGCGGCGAGAAAGCCGACCAGCGCCAGCTCGCGGCGCTCGTGCAGCGCCTTCGCGAGAAGGTGTCGTCAAGCCGGGTGCTTCGGTGGGCCGTCGCGATGGAGCTCGTTCAGCGAGGGCAGTTCGCCGCCGCCGAGCAGTCGCTGATGGGCCTGGCCGAGGAGGACGCTTCGAGCGTCGGCCTGCTGGATGCGCTCGCGACGGTCTGGACGCGCGGTGGAGCGGCATCGCTCGAACGCGGCGAGGCTTGGCTTCGGGCGAGGCTTGCGGACGCGCCGGAGTCTGTCGAGGCGCTGGCGGCGCTCGCTCAGGTTGTCGCGGCCCGCGGCAAGCCGGATGACGCGATCGCCATGCTCCGCTCCCGCATCGAGATCGCGCCCGTCGATCGCCTTCGCCGGCTGGTCGAGGTCCTGACCGCAGAAATGGGCAAGCCCGAAGACGCCCGCGCGATGGCGATCGCCCGGCTCAGCCCGCTCCCACGCACGATCGATTCCTCCATCGCGCTCACCGATGCGCTCGTCGCGGCGGGGCGTGCATCCGAGGTGGAAGCCGTGCTCGCGGAACTTCCGACGGATGTGCCGCTCACGGCCGAGCAGAAGCAGGGTTTCACGCGCGTCGTGGCCCAACTGATCGAAGCCGACATGGACGCGGTGATCGCGGGCAAGCCGCCCAGCTCGGCTCCCGTGATCGCCAGGCTCGCGGGGCTTGGCATCGAGCCCGGGCCCGCCGTGCGCGAGTCGGCGCTGATCATCCTCTCGGTTTCCGAACCGCCGGACCTCGCACGCATCGGTGCCGAGTTCGAAGCATTCACCGAGGGGCTGGTGGCGAAAGAGCGACTCGCGATTGCCCGGCTTCTCCAGAAGCTCCTGGCCTCGAAGAAGCCCTCTTCGGTCCTTGCGCTGGTCGAGGGTGTCTGCACGCACAAGATCAACAAGGGCGTCGAGCCCGAGGATGAGCTTCTCCGCATCCTCTGCGTCTCCGTCGGCCAGTTCGGAGCCGGAGCGGACCTCCGGCGGCTCCTCCCGATCGTCACCAAGCCCGGCCGCGTCGGTCGCATCCTGGACACCATGGCTCTCGATGCCGAGCCCGTGCCGCCCCCGCCCAAGCAGGCAGGCATGCTCGCGTACCGTATCGCGGGGATCGCCTCCAGCAAGGAGCGTTACACGCAAGCGGCTGAGCTTTACGAGATCTCACTCGAACTCGACCCCGATCACGCGATCGCGATGAACGACTACGGGTACATGCTTCTCGAGCACGCGCCGGTCGACACCGCCGAACGCCGCGACAAGATCGAGAAGCTTCTCGAGAAAGCGTACCAAGCCGACCCGACGAGCTACAACATCGTCGATTCCCTCGGCTGGCTCCGGTACCTGCAGGGGCGTCTTGAGGACGATGCGAACAAGGGGGCCATCGAGGGCGCGGGAGCACTGTCGCTCCTTCGCCGCGCGTTCGAGCTTCAGCAACGCGAGGATGATTTCTCTCTGGATCCCTTCATCGTCGACCACCTCGGCGATGCCCTCTGGGTTTCGGGCGACAAGGAGAAAGCCGCCGCGTGCTGGCAGCAGGCCGAGACCAAAGCGACCACGCTGATGCGGGCCCGCGCGGACAACCTCGCCGACGACGGGTACGGCAAGATGCTCAAGAAGGCGCTCGAATCCGCCGCGGCCAAGCGCACGGCCGCAAGGGAAGGCAAGGAGCCCGCGATCGCACCGCGGTGGTCCCCGATCAAGTGACGGAGGTTCTGCGTTGGCCGGCCACAATAAATGGAGCAAGATCAAACACCGCAAAGCCGTCGTCGACAAACGTCGCGGCAAGGTGTGGACCAAGGTCGCCAAAGCCATGATGGTCGCCGCTCGCCACGGCGGGCCCGATCCCGCTTTCAACCTCTCCCTCCGCTACGCCATCGACGAAGCCCGCTACGCGAACATGCCCCGCGACGTCATCGAACGCGCGATCAAGAAGGGCGCCGGCGGCGACGACCAGAGCCACTTTGAGACCATCCGCTACGAGGGGTACGCCCCCGGCGGCATCGCGATCGTTGTCGATGCCCTCACAGACAACAAAGCCCGCACCGCCGGTGATGTCCGCAACGCTTTCGCCAAAGCGGGCGGCAATCTTGGAACCTCCGGCTGCGTCGGGTTCATGTTCGCCCAGAAGGGCCGCATCGTCCTCAAGCCCGAAGGCGTCGACGGCGAGAAGCTCTTCGCCCTCGCGGTCGAAGCCGGAGCGGACGACGTGCAGGAGCCACCGCCCGCCGATGACGACGAACGCGGCCCGTGGATCGTCCTCGCGGAAATCCCGAGCTTCCTCAAGGTCAAGGACGCGCTCGAAGCCGCGAAATACACCATCGAGGGTGCCGCGATCGAGATGATCCCCGGCGACAAGGTCGCGGTGCAGGAGCAGCACGCCGAGGCTCTCGCCGGGCTGATCGAAGAGCTCGAAGAACTCGACGATGTGCAGAAGGTCTACACCAACGCCGAGGACTGAGCCCGAGCTTACTTGGGCGAAGTCTTGTCTTCGAAGGCTTTCAGAGCTTCCTCGCACGTCTTGGCGAGGTCCGTCTGCCGGAGTTCCTGCGCGGCTTTCAGCGCCGCTTTCCACTCGGGCGCGGCGTTCTCGGCTTTGGCGATCGCGACGCACGCTTTCACGTATTCCTTGTTGTCGCCGCACGCCCAGTAGCAGTTGAGAGCGATCCGCCGGGCTTTCCTGCGGTCTTTGTGGTACTGCGTCTTGTCGTCGGTCGCGGTGGCGATGGGCATGAGCGCCTGGGCGGCTTCCACGAAGAGCCTGCATTCCATCAGGCTCGCCGCGAGCCAGAACCGGTGCTCGGGCGTGTTGGGCGTGTCGTGAAGCTCGACGACGCGGCGCCAGAGCTTGGAAGCTTCCTCGTGGGCACCGATCGCGGTCGCTTTCGCCGCGGCGTCGCGGAGGACGCTCAGTTCCTTGCCCTTCAGCGCTTCCGCCGTCGCGAAGATTGGCTCGGCGATCGAGATGCCGTTGGGCTCGATGACCTGGTTCTTGCCGTCGACGTGCACGAGCACGGTGTAGCCGGGACGGATGAACCCGGCGTTGTGGCCCAGGCCGCCGGTGTCGCCCGGCCTGGGCTCGCGGATGGTCCACGTGATGCTGAGGGTGTCGCCGGTCTTGAGCTTGTCCTGCTCGGTCAGGCGTGACTGCTCGAGGGCCTTCTCAAGCTTCTCGCGTTCGGCGGCTTTCTGTTTCTCGGCTTCGGACTGGGCTTCCTCTTCCTTCGTGCGTTCCTTGAGCTTGTCGTCCTTGAGGCTGGGCGTCTTGGACTTGTCGGCGGCTTTCTGCTTGGCCTGCTCGCGTGCTTTCCGCC
>JBIKTT010000192.1:0-5197 GCA_044347925.1 Phycisphaerales bacterium | reverse complement strand
CGCACCGACAAGACCCGCGCCGGCGAGAGCCGCGGCGGTTCGGGCCGAGCCCGCGAGAAAGCCGCGGCGCGGGATGTCGTCCAGGGGCGTCACGACCGCAGCGTATCCGAGACGGGCGGAACGCGTGTGCGGTATGCTGCGGCCCATGAGTGAACAGGTTCAGCCCGCCCGGACGCTTGGGCTTGTCGATACCGCGTGCGTGGTGATCGGAGCGGTGATCGGCGTGGGGATTTTCATGTCCCCCGGCCAGGTCGCGAAGATCGCGGGCACGCCCGGTCTGGCGCTGGCGGGGTGGGCTTTGGCGGGGCTGATCGCGATGTGCGGGGCGCTCGCGTTCGCGGAACTGGGCCGGCGACGGTACGGGGTGGGGGCGCAGTACCAGGTGCTGCGCGATTCGTACGGTCCGTTGGGGCCGCTCGCGGGCTTTGTCTTTGTGTTCTGCAACGCGTCGTTCGTGCAGGTGGGCGCGATCGTCGTGATCTCGGTGATCTGCGTGAACAATCTGGCGACGGCTTTGGGCCGCGATGACCTTCCGGAAATGACGCTGAATCTGATGGGCGCTGCGGTGATTCTCGCGATCTCGGCGATCAACATGATCGGGGTGAAGTTCGGCTCGGCGGTGCAGAACTTCACGGTCGCGGCCAAGGTGATCGCGCTGCTCGCGGTGGCGGCGCTGGCCGCGTTCGCGACGCCGTCGCCGACGCCGCCGCCCGCTCCGGCGCTCGCCGCCGGTGCGAACATCCCGCTCATCCTGATGGCCTGCCTGGTGCCGGCGTTCTTCGCGTACGGCGGGTGGCAGCAGGGGCTTTGGATTTCGGGCGAGGTGAAGAACCCGAGGCGCACGCTCCCGATTGCGATTCTCGCCGGGACGGCGGTCGTGATCGCGGTGTATTTGCTTGTGAATTGGGCGTACCTCAAGCTGCTTGGCATCGGGGTCGTCACCTCGAGCAAGTCCATCGCGGCGGACGCGGTGGGGTCGGTCTTTCCCGCGTGGGGCAAGCAAGCGATCGCGGGGGCGGTCTCGGTTTCGGCGTTCGGCGTGCTGAACGCCGCGCTCCTCACCGGCCCGCGGCTTATCCAAGCCCTCGCGGCTGACGGACTCTTCTGGAAGGTCTTCGCGCGGGTGAATCCGAGGACGGCGACGCCGGTCGCGGCGATCGCGGCACTCGGCGGGCTCGCGGCGGTGGTGCTTCTGGTGGTCGGACAAAAGCGTGTGGATCAGGTGACGGCCGGTGTCGTCGTGATGGACGGGCTCTTCTTCCTGCTCACCGCCGCTTCCATCTACCTTCTCAAAGCCGAGGAGCCGCCCCTTCCCGGGTCGCGCATCGCCGCAGGCCTGTTCATCCTCGGCGAGATCGGGCTCGTGACCGGGGCCCTCGCCGCCGACGGGATGCGGAACGCGGCGATGATCAGCGTGGGGTGGCTTCTCGCGGCGGTGGTCTTCTACTTCATCATGGCGGCGGTGGCCAAGCGGCGCGCCGCTCGATGAACATGGGTGCACGGTCGGTAGGATGTACGCGTGAGTGAGATCGCTCCATTCTCCGCTTCGCGAGGGTCACGCCGATCGTGGCCCTTCCTCTGGGTCGCGCCGTTCTTCGTCGGGTTCACGGTCTTCATGCTCATCCCGGTCTGCCTGTCGCTGGTCTACGCGATGACGGACTACTCGGTGCTCGAAAAGCCCGTCTTCATCGGCTTGGACAACTTCCGCGAGATGTGGACCGATCGCGTGCTCTGGCGAGCAGCGGGGAACACAGCCGTGTACGCCGCGATGACGGTGGCCCTGTCGACCGTCGTCTCGGTACTGACGGCGGTGTTGATCGAGCGGGCCGCGCGGACGCGTGGCCTGGCGCCGCTCGCGGGGTTGACGAGGGTTGTGGTGTTCGCACCGACGCTGGTGCCGGTGGTGGCCGCCGCTCTCGCGTGGCTTTGGACCTTGAACACGCAGAAGGGCCCGGTCAACGCGGTGCTGACGCCCGTGCTTTCGGTGTTCGGGCTGAGCCCGATCGACTGGCTTGGAAGCACGGCGTGGGCGATGGTGTCGATCGTGCTGGTCTCGCTCTGGGGCGTGGGGACGTACGTCGTCATCTACGGCGCGGCGATCCGGAACGTGCCCGCCGCGCTCTACGAAGCCGCGACGATCGACGGCTGCGGCTCGTGGGGCCGGTTCGTCAACGTCACGCTTCCGATGATCTCGCCCGCGATCGTGCTGAACGTCGTGATGTCGATGATCTGGTCGCTTCAAGCGTTTGCTGTGCCGCTGGTCATGACGCGCGGCGGCCCGGGCGACGCGACGCTGACCTACGCGATGCACGTCTACAACAACGCGTTTGTCTTCTCGCGGATGGGGTACGCGTGCGCCCTGGCATGGGTCCAGTTCCTGGTGACGCTCGCGCTGGTGGCGATTGTGCTCAGGCTCTCCCGCGGCGCGGTCTATGCGAGGGGCGCATGAAGCACCTCCGCACGCTCGCGATCGCCGCCTTGCTGCTCGTGGCCCTTGCCGGATTTGGGTTGCCGCTTGCCGCGATGATCGTCAAATCCCTCGAGCCGGTTGCTTCCAAGCCGGGTGAACCCGGCTTTCGCGCGGCGGGTTCCGCGTTTGCCGAAGCGTGGTCGAGCCCGGTCGCGGACTTTCCGCTTTACCTGCACAACTCGGTTGTGATTGCGGTCTTCTCGACGATCGGGATGGTGCTGGCATCGGCGGTGGTCGCGTTCGGGTTTGCCCGCCTTCGCTGGAAATACCGGGACGCGTGCTTCGTCGTCGTACTCGCGACGCTGATGGTGCCGTTCCCGGTGATCATGGCGCCGCTTTATCTCGTCTTCCGCTCCTTTGGCTGGATCGGGACCTTTCTGCCGCTGATCGTGCCCGCGTGGTTCGGCGGGGCGTTCAGCATCTATCTGCTGCGGCAGTTCTTCCTCACGATCCCGCGCGAGCTGGACGAAGCGGCTCGCATCGACGGCTGTTCGGAGTTCGGCGTCTTCTGGCGGGTCATCCTGCCGTCGTCGCTACCCGTGCTCGGCGTGGTGGCGGTGCTTCAGGTGGTCGCGAGCTGGAACGACTTCCTCGGCCCGCTGCTTTTCCTCAACCATCAGGACACGTACCCGGTGTCGCTCGGCTTGCACATGTACCAAAGCCAGCACGGCGGAGCGGAGTGGAACGTGACGATGGCGGCGACGCTGATCGCGGTTGCGCCGGTGCTGGTGCTTTTCGTCATCGCGAGGCGGGCGTTCATGGGTGGGGCGACCGCGAGCACGCAGGGCCTGAACGAATAGTCAGAACCGCATTTGCCGCTCGAGTTCCGCGACCCGCGGCAGGACATCCTCGAGCCGCGGCAGCGACGGGATCGCACCCGCCCGCTCGGCCGCGAGGGCTCCGGCCGCCGAAGCCATCGCGAGCGCTTTCTCGAGAAGCCTGAATTCCTCGGGCCCGCGCGTTTTGGAAGCGTGGTGCACCGCCGCGTACGCGACCGCCATCGCTCCGGTGAACGCGTCGCCCGCGCCGACGGCGTCGACGGCTTTCACGCTCAGCGTCGGAACGCGCTTGGGCCGCCCGCGGTGGGCGACGATCGCGCCCTGAGCGCCCAAGGTCAGCACGATGGTGGGGGGGCCGATTTCGCCGAGCCTGAGAGCCAAGCGTCCCGGCTCGGTGTACTGCTCGAGGCCGCCGAGGGTCGCCGCTTCGGTGCGGTTGACGATCAAGAGGTCGCACATCCGGAGCACCTCGCGGGCCTGGGGCAGCGCCGGGGAAGCGTTGAGGATGACGGCTTTGCCCGCGCCCTGGGCGATCTTCGCCGCCGCCGCGACGGCTTCGATCGGCACCTCAAGCTGCATCAGCAGGACATCGCACGACTCGATCACATCGCGGGAATCCTCGATGTCGCGGGCCGTAAGCGTCGCGTTGGCTCCCGGAGCGACCACGATCGTGTTCTCGCCGGAATCATCGACGATGATCAAAGCCACGCCGGTCGGCGTCTTGTCCCGCCGCTGGAGCATCCGCGAAAGGTCGACCCCCTCCTTGTGCAGAAGCTGAGCGAGCTGTTGCCCGTGCGACTCGTTCCCGATGCACCCCAGCAGAGCGACGCTTCCGCCAAGCCGCTGGGCCGCGACGGCTTGGTTCGCGCCCTTGCCGCCGGCGAAGGTCTCGAACGACCGGCCCATCACGGTCTCGCCGGGCGTGGGGATGCGCGGGGCGCGGACGACCAGGTCCATGTTGACCGACCCCACGACGCAGATGCGGGGCGGACGGGACTCTTGTTCCACGGGCTTGCTCGTCATGCGGAGCAGTTTAGCACATCCGTGCGGGGCTCCGGCCTGAGCGAGAGATCGGCGGCGAGGTCGCGGGCGAGGTCGAAAGCGCGGTTCAGAGGATCTCGACGATCTCGAACTGCTTCTGACCGCGGGGCGCGTTGACGCGGATGACCTGGCCGACCTTGGCTTTGAAGAGGGCTTCGCCCATGGGGCTGTTGAGGGTGACCTCGGTGATGTCGCCGGTGTCCTGCTCGCTGGCTTCGCCGACGATCTTGAAGAGGTCCTCATCGCCGCGGGCGAGGTCGCGGAGCTTGACGGTGCAGCCCATCATGACGACGCCTTCGACGGCTTTGGCCATCTTTTCGTCGATGACGGAGAGGTTCTGGAGGCGTTCCTGGTGCCGGCGGATGTCGGCTTCCTCCATGCCCTGCTGCTCGCGGGCGGCGTGGTAGTCGCCGTTTTCCTTGAGGTCGCCGAGCTCGCGTGCGGTCGCGATTCTGGCCGAGATCACCGGGCGGTTGGCGATCAGAGCCGCCAGCTTCGCCTCGATCGCTTCCTTCTCGGCCTTGGTCACAAACTCCATGAACTGCTCCTGCTCGAACCCGCAACCATGACGCACACGGGCCTATTCCTTCGGGTGACGGGCCGGGCCGCCGCCCACCAGCGCGGCGGCAACAAGCCAAAGGCCGCCCGCCAACGCCCATGTTACGCCAACCGCCGCCCAGTGGCCCGGCAGGAGCCATTCGGCACGGCCTTGAGGCGGGACGGTCATGCTCAGCGGTGCCGAGACCGCCGACAGCATCGACCAGAGGTCCACGACGTCCGAACTCGGCACATCGCCCACCGCGATGGGGGGGACGTACATGCCCGAAGGACGCGCCGCGACCGCCAGGATCACCACCATCCACGCGATGCGCCTGAACGACGAGCGCTGACGCTCGCGGCCCGGGCC
>JBIKTT010000190.1:0-5207 GCA_044347925.1 Phycisphaerales bacterium | reverse complement strand
TACCGGTTCTCGAGCGCGGGGACGAAAGCGTGCCCGGCGTGCGAAGCTCCGGTAGGGTCGGTGGCCGGCGGGCCCAAGCCGCCCGCGAAAGCGCCGACATGCCGGCAGTGCGGGTACGACCTCACGGGATTGCCCGGCGGGGGACGGTGTCCGGAGTGTGCGACGCCGGTGCCGATCGGGGCGCGGCGGGTCTTGGCGGACAACCTGTCGCACGCGCCGTCGTGGTACCTGCGTTGGCTTGCGGCGGGATCGATCGCGACGGCGCTGGGGAGCGTGGGTGCGATGGTGTCGCTGCTGCTGGTGGCGGGGGATCAGGGGCTCAAGCGTGCGGTGCCGGTGGTGTGCCTGATCGCGTGGGCGGCGGGTGTGTGGATCGTGACGCGGCCGCACGAATCGTCGCTGGACCTGCGGACGGACTTCAAGCGGGAGGGTCGCTGGTCGCGGTGGGCTTCGCGGCTGACGCAGTGGGGCTGGGCGGCGGGGGTCGCGCTGGCGTGGGCTTCGGCGGAGGTGGAGACGCGGGCGCTGATGGCGGGGACGCCGGTGAACGAGGAGCTGGTGCGGGGGCTGATGATCGCGGCGTGGGTGTGCCTGTCGATCGGGCTGCTGGGGCTGGTGCCGGTGTGCGCACAGCTCGCGGCGCTGTCGGAGTGGGCGGGGGCGGAGTGGACGGGGGAGTGGATGCGCGGGGCGTCGATCGCGATGCTTCTGGCGCTGCCGATGCTCGGGGTGTCGATCGTGATGGGGACGGGGTCGTTCGTGACGGTCGTGGTGGGCGTCTTTGGAGCGATCCTGGGGCTGGGGTCGGCGCTGGTGCTGGCGGTGGGGGTGGTGCAGGTGGCGGTGATGTCGCTTTGGGCGCTGAAGGTGGCGCGGGCGGCGATTGCGCGGGACATCCGCGTGGCGGACCGGGCGGCGCGGGACGTCAAGCGGTTCGCCAAGCGAGCGGAAGCGATCGGGACGGTGAACCCGCTGGACGCGGGGGCGCGGATTCAAGCACCGCGGGCGCAGGGACCACGCACGCAGGCGGAAGCGGATCTCTCACCGATCGCGCTCGAGCCCGAGCGGCAAGTCGGAAAGAAGACGATCCGCTACGAGCGGCCGGGCGAGGGCGCGGAGAGCTGAGGGGTTTGGTGCGTCGGCGGCGGCCGAATGGCCTTAGCCGAAGGCTTTCTTGTAGTCGGCGAGGAACTTTTCAACGCCCGAGTCGGTGAGCGGGTGCTTCATCACCTGCTGGATGACCGAGAAGGGGACGGTCGCGACATCGGCCCCGGCCAGAGCACACTGGAGCATGTGGAGCGGGTGGCGGATGGAAGCGGCGAGGATCTTGGTCTGGAACCCGTAGTTGTCGTAGATCTGGCGGATCTGGCGGATGAGATCCATGCCGTCCTGCGAGATGTCGTCGAGGCGGCCGATGAAGGGGCTGACGAGGTACGCGCCGGCTTTGGCGACCATGAGAGCCTGCATCGCCTGGAAGCAGAGGGTCATGTTGGTCTTGATCCCTTCGTCGCTCATCGCTTTGCAGGCTTTGAGGCCTTCGATGGTCGAAGGGAGCTTGACGACGATGTTGGGGGCGATCTTGGCGCGTTCTTTGCCCTCCTTCATCATGCCGTCAAAGTCGAGAGCGATCACCTCGGCGGAGACGGGGCCGGGGACGACCTTGCAGATCTCTTCGAGCCGCTTGCCGTAGTCAACCTTCTCCTTGGCGATGAGGGAGGGGTTGGTGGTGACGCCGTTCAAGACACCCATGGCGTGGGCGGCTTTGATCTCGTCGATGTTGGCGGTGTCGATGTAGAGGTCCATGCGGGGCTCCGTGAGATGGGTCGTGCTGCGATCCGCGAAGAGCGGACAGCCTGGCGCGGGGATCAACCGTGGAAAGGGACAAGGGCCTGGTCCGCAGAGCATACGTCGGCTTGACCGCCAACGCCGCGACGCACGGGCCCGGGAGAGGTCGGGCCCGCGCGTCAGGCGCGGAGAGAAGTTGAGGAAGCAGGTCACCGACTGCGGGAGAGCCTTCAGGCCTGGCCCCGGCGGGCCCGGCGGAGGCCCACGATCCCCGCCAGACCGGCGAGCGAGATCGACCCGGGAGTGGGCACCAGCGTGAAGACCCGCACCTCGCACATCCGGTTCATCTGCCCGGGAGTGGGCATGAACTGGAAGCTCATCGTGTTCCCGGCGATCGTCAGGCTGGTGTTCCCGAGCACGTTGCCGCCGAAACTGCGGAACGGGTTCCCCGTGTCGTACACCGTCCCCAGAGCTCCGTGCGAAGCGTCCGTCGCCGAGAGCAAGGTCTCGTCGAAGATCGCCCCGATGATCGTCCCCGAGAAACTGACGCTTCCCGCGGCGAACGGCGGGGCCGCCCCGGGATCAAAGTGCAGCATGTGCGACTCAACCGCCCCAGCGGTCAGGAAGCCGGCGAAGTACGGCGAGAACCCGGTGTACGTCCCGTTGCCGAAGAGGTTGAGACCGACGTTGAACGCGGGAGCGACCTGCTCATCCCATGCGTACACGTTGGGGCCCGTCAGATTGAACTGCTGAGCGTTGGGCGGGTTCACGCCAAGCCAGGTCGTGGACCCGGTGACACCCGTGATGGCGGCGTTCGCCGCGCCGACACCCCCCACCATCCCCGCCATCACAGCCGCGGCGAGCGCGGCAGCTTTGAGGGTGCGGGCGGAACCAACAACGTTCGTGAGCTTCGTAGCCATGGGACAACTCCTTCGGTGTGCGTGTTGCACTTTGTGTTCTTGGGCCAGACCCCTTCGCGTCGCGTTGGCGGTCGTGATCCCGACATCAGAGTGAACGGCAAGCCCCGCTGTTCCTCACGCGCCTTCGTCAAGAAAACCACGAAATCCCACAGAGGCAGGTCCGAAAGGCAGGGGACTCTGGGCTATGCCAATGACATGGTCCGGTTTGGACCAAGTCGGTGCGAAACACCCCAAGCGTCGGTTTCAAGGGAGCCCAACCAATGAGATCGCCCGAAGCGGTCGATCTGATTGGCACAGCAGGGAGCCACAACCATCCGGCTCCTCCGCATGGTCGCGGTGGAGCGTCCGATCGAGATCGGGCGCTGCTCGTGCGGTGAACGGTTCCTAGAGTCAACAAGCGGTTGATCGAGCGTGCAGCCCCAAACGCCAAATGAGGAGCAGTGACGCTCGACAACGAACGTCAGCCCGTCAAAGCACGATGCCCCTTCGAGGAACCACGTCTGGCACCCGGTGCCAAAGTCCCTTGGGAAATGCAAATTGAACAGAACCACCTACTTCAACGACGAGCTGGGAGTGCGATGTGCCTTGACTGAACGAGGTCTCGTCTATGACGTGGGTCATCCGTTGAGAACGTCAGACCGGATCGAAATTGAAACTGCTCTTGGGTGCACACTGCCAGAAGACTACTGGAGCTGGCTCATGGAGTTTAATGGAGGCTCACCGTCTTGGGGGGAGGATAAAGAGGTCTGGTACACCGAGACGAATTGTGATGATGGCAGTGCCGATACTCTCGACCGACTCTTTGGTTGGCGTCACCCTCGCTTTGATCTGCGAACAGAAAACACGAACTCAGCCACCTCGAGGCCGAAGGACTTCATCGCAATTGGATTCCCAAACCAAGACAATCGACAAAGATTGTTGTTGTTAGGGGTTCGAGGCACAGCCATCGGGTCAGTGTACGATTGGTACCGTCCGGCAAGTAAGAAGAAGAGTCCAAACGAGCTGCATCTCGTTTCTGGTTCATTTCATGAGTTCTGGACTTCACTTCTCGATCGTCATCCACATGCGGAAGAATAGCGAGAGACCTGTACAAGCATCTCGAACAACTCACGCGAACGACACCTCCGCCACCCCCACGACCAGCCGTCAGCCCTTGGCCGCCGCCTCCGGTGTCGCAGCAAGCAGCTTCACCAATTCGCGCCGCATGATCTTTCCTGTGGGGTTCCTCGGCAAAGCTTCGAGCACGCGGATGTCGCCCGGCACCTTGTATCCCGCAAGGCTGGCTCGGCAGTGGGCCTGGATCGACGCTTTATCGAACGTCTGCCCCTCGCGGAGCTCGATGAACGCCATGGGGAGTTCGCCGCGGATCGGATCCTTGATCCCCACCACGCCCGACGCGTTCACGCTGGGGTGTTGATTCAGCACTTCCTCGATCTCGCGCGGGAAGACGTTTTCGCCGCCGACGATCAGCATCTCCTTCAGACGACCCGTGATGTACAGAAAGCCGTCCGCGTCCTGCTTGCCGATGTCGCCCGTGCGAAGAAAGCCATCCGGCGTGAGGGCTTTGGCGGTTTCCTCCGCAAGGCCGTAGTAGCCCCGCATGACGTTCGGCCCCCGCATCCAGATCTCCCCCTCGTGCTCGTACGGCAGCCTCGCGCCCGTGTGAAGATCGATGATGCGTTGCTCAAGCTCGGGCAGGGCTCGCCCCACCGAGTGCGGGCGATACTCGCTCGGCAGACAGATGTTCGTCACCGGCGAGGTCTCCGTCAGCCCGTACCCCTCGTTGATCCGCACGCCGAACCGCTCGTAGAAACGAGTCGCGATCGCGTCGCTGAGCGGCTCGCCGCCGGACACCGTATAGCGCAAGCTCGCAAAGTCCTCCGCCGTGGCGTCCTTGGATGCCAGCAGCGCGCCGTACATCGACGGGATCGCGACAAAGATCGTGGGGCGGTGCTCGCGGAACAACTTGACGATCTTCTGAGGGATGAACCGTGCGGTGTAGACCGCGCGGATGCCCAGCGTCAGGGGGAGGAGCGTCAGCACGGTCAGGCCGAAGCTATGAAACTGGGGAAGAACCCCGAGCATGACATCGTCGGTGGTGAAGTGGGCGTGCTCGACGACCTGGCGGATGTTGGCGGAGATGTTGCCGTGCGTAAGCATCACGCCCTTGGGCTTGCCGCTGGTGCCGGAGGTGTAGAGGAGAACGGCGAGGTCCTCATCCGCCGCCCCGATGGGCCAGCGGGGCTCGGGCATGCCGGAGAACTTCATCTCGTCGATCTTGGCGAGGTTGGTGACGCGGGGCGAGTACCCCATGAACTCAAGCATGGGCCCGGCGGTGAGCACGGTATCGGTGCCGCAGTCGTCGATGACGTACTGAAGCTCGTCGGGCTTTAGGAGGTAGTTCAGGGGGACGACGGTCTTGCCGAGAATCCACGCGGCGAGAGCGGCGACGGGCGTGCCGGCACCGGTGGGAAGCATGACGCCCACGGTCTTGGATTTGCA
>JBIKTT010000189.1:0-5216 GCA_044347925.1 Phycisphaerales bacterium | reverse complement strand
GGCGTTGAGATGTTCGTGCGGCTTGCGACACGGTTCTGAGCAAAGCCCGTCCGGACGCCGAACAAAACTTAAATTACCCAGTTTGACAAACCGACCAAGTTGCGGCCATAATCCGCACCTCTGATCTCACGCGCGGCGGCTTGGTCGTCGCGAGGACGGTCTCTCTCTTCTCCCTCCGGGCGGCCGTACGCGTCAGCGTGCGGCCGCTCCACTTTTGCGGCGGGTGCGTGGAGAGCGGTTCACTTGCGGAGGAGGCGTTCGTAGACGCTGATGGACTGGGCGGCGATGGCGGGCCAGGTGTAGCGAGCGGCGACGAGGTCGTGGCCGCGGGCGCCCATGGCTTGCCCTTCGTGCGCGGGCATGCGGAGGATCTTGAGGAGTGCGGCGGCGGTGGCGGGGGCGCTGAGCGGCACGACGAAGCCGGCTTTCACCTCGTCGACATCGGGGAAGTGGCACTGGTCGGAGATGACGACGGGGCAGCGGCAGCCGAGGGCTTCGGTGACGGCCATGCTGAAGCCTTCCTGGCGGCTTGCGAGGCAGAAGACGCTTGCGTCGCGGAAGACGGCGAGTTTGTCGGTGCCGAAGAGCGGGCCGGTGAGGTGGACGCGATTGGCGAGGCCGAGTCGCTGGATCTGCGAGCGGAAGGGTGCTTCCGCGCCGCCGTCGGGGCCGGCGACGACGAGGCGGGCATTGGGCATGTCCTTGACGACGAGCGCGAACGCGTCGGCGAGAACGTCGAGACCCTTCTTGTGATGGAGGCGTGAGAGGAAGAGGATGTAGGGATCCGAGCCGAGCTCGGGGTGTTTGGCTCGGAAGGTGCCGGCGGCGGGAAGGGGCGTCACTTCCTCGAGGAAGATGCCGTTGGGGATGACGATGGGTTCGGGCTTGAGCTTGAGTGGCGCGAGCAAGCGGCCCTCGTCGGCGTTGAGCACGTGGAGGAAAGCAGCGCCGTT
The DNA here is from genome assembly GCA_044347925.1 of Phycisphaerales bacterium. Lineage (GTDB taxonomy): Bacteria > Planctomycetota > Phycisphaerae > Phycisphaerales > UBA1924 > UBA2396. The sequence goes on along the minus strand of JBIKTT010000189.1, from coordinate 4,263 downwards.
GAGGAAGGACCGGTGCGTCAGCGCGAGGGAGACCTTCTTCTTGATGGACTTGAGGAGGCCCTGCTGGTTGAGGGACCAGGGGTCGAGCATGCCGTGGGGCACGACGGCGTAGGGGACGCCGGAAGCACGGGCTTTGGAAGCGGCGGTGACGAGGATCGAATCCCAGACGCCGTGCAGGTGGAGGACATCGAAGGATTTGAGGTTGGCATCGAGCCACGCGGTGAGCTTGGGCTCGGGGATCTCGTGGCGTTTGACCAGACCGAAGCCGGGGATGGCGTCGAAAGCGGGGCCGCGGGAGCCGGCGGGGTGGTGGAGGACCGAGACGTCGTGGCCGCCGGGCGCATGACCAGACGCGTTACCGGGCGTGCTTCCGTGGGCCGCGCGCATGGAAGCCTGGGCCGCCGCCAGCCGTGAAACGACGGCGGGGGGGCCTCCTTCATAGGGGTCAAGGCGGCGGATGACGTGGAGGATTCGCATGAGAAGCGGGACGCCCGCGTGCGGCGATTGTTCGCAGGCTACAGCCGTCAGTCCTCCCGGGCCGCCCGCCGGACCCCCGAAACTTGCAACGTCCCGGAAACCGCTTCCGTGACGCCGCGCCGACATGTATCGCCCCGTGACGGGGGGTGACTCGTCGATTATCGTTCATTTCTTGCGACGCTGCTCCGGCAGGGATGCCAGTTCGCGTTATTCTGGGCGGAGAGGGTTTGGGCGAAGGCGATCGGGTCGCGGTCGGGTGCCAGTTTTCGGAGGGTGAGGTTGAGCATTGGAGACGACGAAAAGCCGCTGATGCTCCGCTCGGTGTGGTGCATCCCGGCATCGCGAACGAGCAAGGTTCTGGTGCTGGCTCGCTACTCCGATGGGCCGGGTGGCTGGGGCCACTTGCTCCACTGGACTCCGCGGGGCGGAGTGGAAGAAGGCGTTTGGACAAAGCTCACGCTGGTGCGACATTTGTGTCAGGTCGACACCACGGGCCAGTTCCTGAAGTATGAGGGGCGCAAAAAGATCTGCAGGAGTTGGAACGACCCGACTCCTGAGCCGTTCCGAGCGAGCGTCGGCGGGGCGGTGGCGGTTTCACGGGCACCCTGGCTGAGCGCGTTGACCCACATTCATGGCCACGGATACCTCAGCGAAAGCTCCGGCGGCGGAGTGTCCGTCCATGCTCTCTCAGCCCGCGATCAAGACGTGCTTTGGAGAACCTTTCCGCAACGTCCGGACGATGTGAACTGGTTTGCATTTCAACAGCCTGGATGGAATGAAGTGCACGAATCCAAGCTCGGCGAGCTTCGCAGACAGAAGCTCTTCCTCGCGGACACCGCGTGGATCGGGTCGAGGCGATGCGGCGAGAATCGTGAGCTGTTCGCATGCCTGCCGTGGAAATCGTTCAGGCATGGCGATGCGAATTCGGTCCGATTTGCCTGGCGTGACGGATCTGGTCCTCTTTGTCTCATGAAGGGAGTGCCGTGGGCGTGGACGACCGAGCGAGGAGAGCTTTTGGTCGCGGAGTCATCGGGATTGCTTCGTGTGTTGCGGCCCAATGAGCAGAGGGGCACCGGGAGCGACGGCTCGTGGATGGACGGATGGGTGGTGGAAGAGGAATGCGATATCTCGAAGCGCGTGCCGAACCCGGGCCCATCGCCGGCTTGGGCGCGGGCACGGCTCTCGAGGGGATGACGGAGCGAAAGGCGTTTGCCAAGTCCGGTTCCATCAAGAAATGGAGCGTCTGTTCGATGCTTCCATCTCTTCGGGGTTGAGGTGCTGATACGAAGCGGGTTCACGGGCGATGAGGAATCGCGGCGTGGTGGCCTACGGTGAGGCATTCCCTGAGGAACAATCCTGTGAGAAACGCCGTGAGCATGTCGTGGGTGGTTTGGATGTCGCTTTGTCTTGCGGCGATCGTTGCGCCGTCGGTTGCGTGGGCGCAGGAGACGCACCGCGATGCGGGGTTGGGCGTGACGGTCACGATTCCGGCGGATTGGAAGGTGGCGCCGAGGGAGGTCGTGGAGGAAGCGAACGCATCGATCCGTCAGAGCATGGGGGCGCAGGCTCCGGTGTATGCGGCGGCGCTCGCGCCGGCGGAGCCGGACGGGAGCTATGCGCTGCTTCAGTCGCTGCCGTGGAAGGGGACGCCGAGCTATGAGGAGATCGAGCGGTCGCTTGGGATGAAGCTTCAGGATGTGGATGAGAAGACGCGGCAGGCGATGGGGAGCCTGGTGCGTGAAATGAGCATCGGCGAGGGGTCGCTTGATCGTGAGCGGGGGCGGTTCGTGTTCAAGACGGACGTGACGGCGCCGGACGGGACGCGGGTGCTCGGCGTGTCGTACGGGTTCTTGACGGCGAACGGGTCGTTCATGCTTCACTGTTACGCGCCGGCGGCGGGGTTCGACGCCCGGCTTGCGTCGTTTGAGAGCATGGCGGATGGCGTGGTGGTGGATGCGGGGTCGACGTTTGTGGCGAAGAAGACGGGGTTTGATTTCAGCCGCACGCTGGTGACGGCGGCGATCGGGGGCGGGCTTGGGCTTGTGGCGGCGGTGGCGGCGAAGCTTGCGAGGAAGAAGTGAGGGGTTTGGGGGCGGTGCGGGCTGCTTCGGGCGGCGTTTTTCGCGGGGTTGTTCGTTGGGTTTGGGACGGTTGCGGGGGTGGTGCGGGGTCTATGATTGAGCGTTCGCTCGGGGCGCGAGCCTGAGGTAGTTTCGGAGCGTGATGCTCCGGGATTCAGGCTTGCTGAGATGCACCCGTTGAACCTGATCCGGTTCGCACCGGCGGAGGGAAGCGAGCTTGCGGCGTGTCCCTTTCGGGGCATTCGAGCGAGCGCGTTGAATCTGTCTGGCGAGCCGACGAGGAGGCTTGCCGATGTCGATTCTTGATCGCGCCACGTCTGACGGAACCCCCCTTGCTGGCGCTGCGGGCTCGTCGGAGCGTGTTCGGTTTCTTCCTCCTCTCCGTGGTGGGATGAACCCCGGCCGCACGGGCGGGGTGACGACGCCCGGCAGCTTCGCGAACGCTCCTGACCTTGGCGGGCCGCTGATGTTCTCTTCGCCGGATGCTCCGGGCATGCCGGCGCCGAGCGTGAAGACGGCGTGGGACTTCCTGCCCGAGGGGTGGAGCGTCCGGACGATGCCGGCGGGGACCAAGCTCGACGGGTACTGCGAAGCTCCGTGCTTTGAGGGGTCGCACCCGTCGGTGACATTCGCGACGGCGAAGGGCGAGATTCTCGAGGTGCGGTATCCGAAGAACTTCACGCCGGTGACGCAGCTTGAGTGGGCCCGGCTTGGCCGCGTGACGCCGCAGATGAAGCGTGTTGCCGAGCGCGAGCCGCACTTTGATGAGCTTTCGGGGGGCAAGGGGGCCGAAGCGGTGCGCGATGAGATCGCGGCGGGCCGCTTGGTGATTCCCGCGAACATCAACCACCTCAAGTACAAGCTTGATCCGATGGCGATCGGCCGGGCGAGCAAGACGAAGGTCAACGCGAACATGGGGGCTTCGCCGGTCTCTTCCGGGACGGAGGAAGAGGTTGAGAAGCTCAAGTGGGCGGAGAAGTGGGGGGCGGACACGGTCATGGACCTGTCGACGGGCGGGGATCTGGATGCGTGCCGTGACGCGATCATCCGCAACAGCACGGTGCCGATCGGGACCGTGCCGATCTACTCGATGATCATCGGGAAGAAGATCGAGGACCTGGATTGGCCGACGATCGAGGCTTCGTTGCACCATCAGGCCAAGCAGGGCGTGGACTACTTCACGATCCATGCGGGCGTGCGGCGGGCGCACCTCAAGCACGTGAAGAACCGGCTGATCGGGATTGTCAGCCGCGGCGGGAGTCTCCTGGCGAAGTGGATGCTGGTCCACAACCAGGAGAACATCATGTACACGCGGTGGGAGGACATCTGCAAGATCCTCCGGCAGTACGACGTGACGTTCTCGATCGGTGATGGCCTGCGGCCGGGTGGCTTGGCGGACGCGACGGACGCGGCGCAGATCGCGGAGCTTGAGACGCTTGGCGAATTGACCGAGCGGGCGTGGCGGCAGGGTGTGCAGGTGATGATCGAGGGTCCGGGGCACGTGCCGTTTGATCAGATTGAGTGGAACGCGAAGGTGCAGCGGACGCTTTGCCACGGTGCGCCGTTCTATGTGCTCGGACCGCTGGTGACGGACATGTTCCCGGGGTACGACCACATCACGAGCTGCATCGGGGCGACGGCGATGGCGTATCACGGAGCGGCGATGCTCTGCTATGTGACTCCGAAGGAGCACCTGGGCTTGCCG